>CAYJWI010000010.1:0-11923 GCA_964373815.1 uncultured archaeon
GCTTGATAGGCTTTGCTTCGCATTTAAATAAAGCCTTCAGCTTGGCTGGCCTTGAAAACCGTAAAACAGGCCATGCCGGCGGGCAAGTGCCATGGGGTTTTTCAGATTTGTGAGAGTCTTTCGATGTTTTTTCTTGCGTTGGCAAGTGTTTTTTTATATTGCTGTTCTGGCAGTTTTCCGTGCACCCCTTGGAGCGCATTCAGGAAGCCATTGGAGCTGATTTTGGCAAGGATTTTGCCGGAATCAATTTTTGCGGTGATCTGCCTTGCCATTTCCAGGATTTTTCCGCTGTCCAGTTTTATTGAAGAGAGAATGAAGAGGTCGCGTATGTCAGTGCTTCTTGCCGGGCAGGCCTTCATAAGGAAGAGCAATTCGGCGTCAACGACGCGGCAGTTCAAACGCACCGGCGAGCCTTTGCCAAATATTGTCCTCTTTGATGAATTCCTGAAAATCATTCCAGCAGGAAAAACTGTCCCGCTAAGCCTGTCCTCAACTGCCCCTGAAAGGATGTCAAATGTTGCGGCAGGCTGTTTTGAGGCCATGGAAACAAACCCCCCTGTATAAGGCGCCAATTTTCCGCTTGCGCGCTCTGAAAATCCATTTGCTTCCAGTAACTTCTCCAATTTTTGGGACTCTTTTTTGTTTTGCACGACAACATCGCAGTCGATGGAAAAGCGCGGCAAAACATATGCGTTGATTGCGTATCCGCCGATTACCACAAAATCCGTTTTCCCAGAAATTTGGCCGAGTAAGGAGAAGAGGTATTTTTCCCTTTCTATAAAATTCATCTAGCCTCACGCGCCTTGAGCAAGAATTCCACGGCCGCCGAAGTGTTTTTCCCATATTTGTTCTGGAAATACGCCAAAACATACTCAAAAGCGTCCTTGTTTGACTCGCAAAACTTAATGGTTTCATTCAAGGGCTCCACCGGAAAGCCGTTGTGCCCATCGACCATCATTGACGTTGTGGGTTTCATGACAACGAATTCCCCCACTGCATTTGCGGGCTCTTTTTCAAAATAGTTGATTCCGCGCTTGGCAAAAAAAGTGCGCCACTTCCCCAAGTCCTTCCTGAAAACTTTTATAAAAAAAGGGGAATGCTCCCAGGACCTTTGCATGTATGCCTGGTCGCTCCAAATCTCTGCAGCGCTAGCGCCGGTATAACAATGGCTAAAACCTGATTCGTTCAATGCTTTTTCAACCCTTGGCTCGAAAAACTTTTTCACTGCGTTTTCCGGCGCTTCACAGGCATAAGTGCCCCTCTTCGGGCCGCTCTTCAACCAGCCAATCCCCCTCAACCTAAATGCCAATTTTTTCAACATCTGCCTTGAAAAGTACCACCGGATGCTGTCCAAAACAAATTCCCTGCTGCCAAATTTCAAGTACAACAGGCAGTACAATGAAAATTCCAACTTTGTGGGCGCCCGCGTCATGTTATTATTGCGCCAGAAGAAGTATAAAAAGGTTACTATAAGGGTAACCAGGTATGGCGGGGTGTAATAACCTGCATTAGCCCAACTTAGTTCTCCACAAGAATTGTAAACCAAAGTTTGCTGTTGCCGCCGGGAATACTGCTATGGGGCGCCTCTGCGTCCGCAGATGAACGGCAGTTGCGATTTTTCTCATGAAATAGCTGCCCTACCCTATGCACGAAACCCCGGCCTTCAATGCCTTGGTCTGCGTGGAAACGCTCCTCTGCGTCCCAGCGGCCTCATAGACCGCCTTGGGGTTCCACCAGAACTTTGTCGTGCTGCCGGTGTTGGTTATGCACGCAGCGCCGTTCTCGACCATTGCGAAAGCGTCCGCAATGCTGTCGATTTTCCCCGAGCTTCCGGAGGAGAAGTTGTTGTATGGCATCTGCGCAACGCCGCTAAGGCCCACCAAGTCCCCTTGCTGGTCTGCGGTGTAGAAGGTTGCCTTTGAGCCCTGCGAAGCCTTGAGCGTCACGTCCTTTTCGGGGTCGGAGTAAAGTATTGTCCGTAGGTATACATCGCCTTTCTTGACAGCGCTCGCCCAGTCAACCGAATAAACATTCTGCCAGTCGAGTATCCTGTCAGCCTCTTTCCCCTGCCTGTCGGGCCTCTGGTAGAAGGCCTCTGTTACGGGTATTCCTGTGTAGTCGAGGCAGTTGCCGGCTCCGTCCCAGTATGCGAGCGATGAGCCGGTTTTCACCGGGTTGCCGTTCTCGAGCACGGAGTAGTACGCAGAGAATGGCTCGCTCGAAAGCCCCTCTTGTGTGTATTTTACCATCACGGGTGTCGCGTGCGAGGGCTGGAAAGTGAGGTTCGCCTTGTTGCCTGCAAGGTTTTCAACTTTGAGCAGCATTCCCCTCGTGCTGGGCGAAGTGCTCAAACTGTAGAAGCTCCTGTCGCTTCTAACTTTCACGGCAGCCGTTGCGACGCTTCCTGTGCTCGGGAAAGTTTTCGCGGGTGTTGCGCCTTCGCTTACCGCAACCGGAGAGCCTGAATCGATTGAATACGAAACCCCGTAGTTGAGCCTCTTGTAAGCGTTGCCCTCAAAGCCTACAAGCCCGTCGAAGGGCAGGGAGTAGAAGGGCGAACCTGGGAACGGGTCGTCCTTGCGGTAGACGACCACTGAAACATTTGCCTTCGCCTTGCCATCGCCTGTGAACATCCTCCAGTCGCCTTCCCCGAACTTGACCACAAGCTCGACTCCGTACTTGCCCGGGGTTGAAACAGCGGAGCCTTCGGAATACTTCCCGCGCAGTGAGAGTTTCCCGGAGTCGATGAGCCTGTTGAGGCCGTAGCTCTTTCCTGCTGAATCCTGTGCGAGGCTCTTGAAGTATGAGCCCGTGTCCTCGAAGACTGCCTGCGTGTAGTGCTTCGAGAAGTCATTGAAGAATTCCTTCGAATAATTGTCCTTTGTGAGGTATGCATCGAACACGAGCAGGCTTGCGAGGCTGTCCTTGTCCGGCACTTCGCTTGTCCAGTTGATGCTTGGTTTGCCTTCCACGAACCTTAGTATGTGCGGGACCTGGTAGTATACCTCTGTTGATTTGAGGTTGCAGTTGTTCTGGCTCGGGTCATTTGTGGCGCTCCCCACATAGAGCCCCGTTTCTATTGAAGCGCTGTCAGTCGAATCTGTTGCGGTAGAGGAAGTTATCTTGGCGGAGCTCCTGTAAAAGCCATCCGAGTTCGTGTTCGCCTCGCAGCTCCCGTTCCTGTCCGCGCCTGCAGGTATTCCCGCAAGCTGGATTGTGCATGTGTCGGTGAACCCTGAAAATGTGAGCACGTCGATTTTCACCGTTGCGTCCTGCGAAGCGCCTGTATTGTTCCGCACCGTCACGGTATTCTTTATTTTTCCGCTCGCGTTCTCCGCCTTGAGCTGCTTTATGCCGAGCTGCAAATCCGCAACGGTGTTGTTAACTGTCCCCTGCAATAATTCCGCGGGGGGCTGTTCCGGCGCCCCGGGGTCGCGCGCGAGCGGGCAGCCGAGGCTGAAGTTGTTCGCCTGCAAAAAGCCGTAGAGCGCGTTGAGCTTCTTGTTGAGCTCTATTGTGAACTGCGCCGCGTCGCAGTAAACGTAATTGTCGTTCGATGCGTCGCACTGGTTCGCGGCTATGCCGCTCCACTTCCAGTCGAACTTCACTTTCGGCAAGGCGCCTTTCCCCGTCCTTCCTATCTCTATCCCGCTCTCGCACGAGTACGTGTCGAAGTTCACCGGTGGGATTACGTGCTGCTCCTCGGAGACCTTGAATTTCACGTGGAACTTCTGTGAGTAGGTTGTGTCATGCGCCTGCAGGCATGTGCCGGGGTTTAGGAGGAATTCATGGAACCCTGCTCCGCACCTTGTCTGTGCATTCATGTGCGTCGGGTCTCCATGGTTGTGCTCTTTTGAAGTCGCTGTAACAACCGCATAGATGGGGTTGTCCTGCTCCGCGTTGAGGTTCTCAAATATAATTCCTACTTGCTGCTTTCCGTGAGTCCCTTTGGCGTTGAAGTTGTCGAGAATGTCAATGTTCCAGTCGCCTTTGACCCTCGGGTCGCTCACTTTCACGCTAATCGCATCGGGAGGGATGCCTGCTTCATTGTTCGTGTCAGGCGTTCCTGCAAGGTTCACGACATAGTCCTTGAGCGGCCTTGTTATGAGTTTCTTGCACCTATCGCTCTGGAACAGGTCGCTCAATATTCCAAGTACAAAGTCAATTGGGGGAAAGCCTATCGAGTTGCTCCTCTCTGACGCTTCCTTCCAGTCGCACGCACTCGCCGTCACTGAAACGCTTTCGAGCAGCATCTCGTTCGTGACTTTGGTCGCATCCTTTGTGCCCTTCCCTATGAGCGTGAAATTATACTTGTCAAGTTCGAAGTACAGCCCCTTCTCCGGCTTCACCACGGTGTCTATTTCGGTTATTTTCTTCCACGAGCCCCCTTTTGGCCTTGCCTCCACCGAAATCCCGTAGAATCCGGGTATGCCCTGCCTCTCCACTTTCACATTCCTCGAGCCGCCTTTGACATTGAAGAACTGCCACGGCCTCACATTAATCCCGCCTTCCGAAGCACCGCCGCTGCAGAAACCATTCCCGCCCCCGCAGAACCTTATGTCCATTGACACTGGGCCGCAGTCCTTGGTGTCGATTGTGAAATCCTCCGACTCCGAGCCCCTGTCAATGAGCAGCCCCTCATCAGGCGAGGGCGTTATCTTTACGCACTGGTCGAGGTTCGCGACAATTATGGCCCCGGAGATGTCCCCCGTCGAGCCCACGAACTGCTTGCCGGAGTTGGTTTCGAGCTGTGCGTCTATTCCGACATCAAATTCTGCTTTCTTGCCAAGGCTCCCTTCCTTTGGGACGAACGTGAGCCTTGCCGGATAGACAAGCCCGAACTCGAGCTTCTCGTTTAGCCTTGACCAGAGCCCGTTCTGCAAAAGTTCGCTAGAGACCTGGCCCGTGGAGGGGTCCGTTATTGCAAGCTCCACATTGCCAACAATCCCGTCGCTTCCGTGCCAGTCAATTTTCCCCTGCAAATCGCTAAGGGACACTTCCTCCCCCTGTTTCGAGACGCAGTTGTTCTGTACCTCGAAATCGATTGCGGATGTGCCGCCAAGTGTCGAGTCCTCCCAGTCCTTTGCCGAAACCGAGATGCATGGCGCATTGGCAGGCAGCTCCGCGAGATTGATCAGTGTTTCGAGGGGTATTCGCGCAACCCATTTGACCGAAGGCTCGTCCTTTAGCGAAAGCTCTGCAATCACCGTGCTCTTTATTGTCGCGGGCTTTGTGAGGAAAGATGCTTCGCTGCCGATTGCGCTAAGCACCTGTATACTCCTTAACTCGTTTTTGCCAATGCCCTGACCAACGAACTGCTGGAGGAAGTTGTTCATTTTTTGCTCTTCAAGCAGGCCCCGCGCGCTCCCCGAAACAGAGAGCTTGGTGATTTTTATTTCCCTGTCAATCAGGTTTAGCATGCCAAGCTCCGCCCTCGCCTCTTCGCCCGTGCCCCTGTTGAGCGTGGCCTTCAGGGCCTCTGGGAGGAACTGGGCTACCTGCGGCCCGATTTCGCGCTCAACGGTTTTTATCCCAAGCCCCGCCTTCTGCGCGGTTATTACAATTTTTGTCCCCGGAGAGGATGCCGGCACCCTGATTTTTGCAATGCCGTTCGAATTGGTTGTGCCAGTGTAAGTCGTTTCGCTAAGGTCTGGCGCTATTTTTTTCACAACAACCCTCGCCCCATTGATGCCAAAGCCCTTCTTGTCCCCTGCCCCGTATTTCGCCGTGACGTTTAAATCTATTGGGATGAGCGCCACGAGCGCCTCCGGCAAAACCGAGAGGTTCAGGTCCTCTTCCGAGAATGGGGTGAGGGGCACGAACCTGTCAAGCGCAATGTTCTGGTTAGAAACTATTTTGAATTCGAGCGAGGATGCGCTTGCGCTCTTCGCCTCGATGTTGAGGCTTCCGCTTATGGATTTGTTCTGCCTGAAGTTCCCGAGTGCAAGTGGCGGCATTTCGAATGCCGCTGTTCCCGATGAGAAGCTGCGCGCGTCCGCGTTCTCGAGCGAGTATGACTCGATGCTCACTTCTTTTGCCGTTGTCCCGGTAAGGCGCGTGTTGATGATTGAAAGGTTCGCGTTGTCGTGTATCGTTTCGGAATTGTTCGTGATGCTGAACTCGAGCGTGTATGGCGAAAAAGTCTTGACCTTGTAAGGCTCAGGCACGTACACGCCTGCGTTCACGTCAAGCAGCCTGCTCGAAAAGCAGAACTGCTCGAGGCAGAGCTCGTCAATCCCTTCAAGGAATGACTTGAGGTGGGTTTCGGCATACAATGCACGCCTGGTTGAGTTGTTCTCCGCATCCCCGAGCACCGCATCAAAGGGGTCCCTTGAATAATTGGTTCCCGCAACCCCCCATGCCCTGTAGTACACCGGCAATAGCGTTCCCTTCGTGGTGCCGTTGCGAACCTTCACGAGCGCCTGCACCTCGTACTTTCCGGGCTGCGGGCTCTCCCATTCGAAGGAAACCCATTTCGCGTTCCCGTTCGTTGCATCCTCGATGCCCTGTGCGTTCCCTTTAGGCGGGGTATAGGTTGCCCCGCGCTGTGCGAGCGAGAGGGGGGCGCTTGTTTCATCTATCCAGAGGTTCTCGTTTTCAACAGAGGGCTTGTCGCCCATGCGTACGAAGACCCCTGTTCGCGAAAAATTCTGGAGCGTAGGCACGCGGAGCAGGAATTTTGCGGTGTATGTCTGTCCCGCCTTGAGGCTTATTGCCTTTGTCCCGGCGTCGGAGAAAAGCCCCAAGAATTCTATCGAGGGCCGGTTCCCCGGGATTTGCTGCTCGAGGTTTCCTGAAAGTGTAAGCGTTCTGCCCGGCAGCACCTGCTTTGCCGCGGTAACGTACTGCTCGTACCCCTGCTTGGTTATAATGGCGAAAACTTTTTTGTCAGCCTTTACAACAAGGCTCCCTTCGCCGCCGGGGCCTAGGGCAATCCTCCCAATGCTCCTGCCGTTCTCCGCGTAGATGTCCGCCTGGCTGAACTCTATGGGCTTTGCGTCCGCGTCAAGCGCCTTCACGAGCACATTTCCAGTCCCTATGAAAATCCGCACTTCCGCGGAATTCGCCCTAGAGGAATCAATGTCAAGGATTGCGGATTTCGCCTCCGCGGGGAATTTCTGCGCGAGGATTATGTACTTGCCTTTCGCGACGTTTGTGAAAGGCTGCGCGTTGCCGTTGAAATCAGTCGCCTTTGCCCCATAAGCGCTCTGCACAAACCCTTCCTCGTTGAGAAGCACCACGCGCGCGTTTTCAACCGCAAGCGCGTTCTCATCAATCACCCTCACATTCAGGACGCCGCATATTGCGGGCGTGCATTCCTTGAGGGCTGCGCTGAATTCCTTTTCGCTCCCCTTTGGGAAGGATGTTGTCGCAAAATTGTTCCTGTCAGAAGGCAGGTAGCCGTCCTTTCCGGCCTCGTAAGAATAAGTCCCATGCTCCTTGACATTGAACAGCGCAATCCCTGCGGCGTCGGTTTCCCGCCTTCCCGACACTTTTCCATCCGCCGAGTAGAGCGTGACGCTTGCGCCTTCGACGTTTTCAGTTCCCGCCTTCACCCTTATTTTCGCCTTCAGTTTTATGTCCTTTGAGAGCAGCGCTTCCTTGCGCACGCTTGCGCCTTCGGGCACTTCAGCAGAAATGCTCTCATCGCCGTACTGGCCGCCCGGGTCCGTTATGAGTATTGTGTAAGTGCCGACCTCGATTCCGGTGAAGGATGCTTCGCCGAAAGAAGTCTGCGCCGCTATCCCTGTCGGAAGCCCCGAGCCATCGAGTATTTCGACGTTCATGTTGTCGAGGAACCTGCTTGTTTCAGAGTCCTTTACGCTCACATCTATGCCGCCTTTCGGCTTCTCGATTCCCTGGAACTCTATGACCTGCTCCCTTCCGAGCACTGTCTGGTTCGCGGTCAAAAAGCCCGTAGAGTCCGCAGTCACGATTATCCTGCCGCATTTTTCCGGGGGGGAGACCTTTAGTTCGCCTTCGGTTACAGTGTAATCCTGCTGCCCGAATAGCCCTTCGCCAGTGCACTCGAGTTTCGCGTTAACTTCCTTTCCGACAAGCTTTTTCAAATCAGGGCCGACAAAAGTGAAGAGCACTTCCTTTAGCACGAACTCGGGGGCCTTGAGCACGAACTTGAGCTGCGCGTTTTTTTTCGCCCGGATGCTCCCTGCCTGTGTTTCATAATTTTCCTTGGAAACCGTTACATTGAGGTCCTTTCCGTCAGGCGCGTTGAATGCCGCCTTGCCGTCCTTGTCTGTGAGGAGGCTTAGCGCTTCCCCAAGGCCGGTTACCGTAACTTGCGCGCCCCTAACCCCGACACCTGCCGCGTTCTCGGCAGTGATGGTGATTTCCTGCTCTCCGAGGCTTGCGCCAGAAAAAAAGAACATCCCGAAAATAATTAGTATTATGAGGCAGGCGGCGCCCACGAGTATGGGGAAGTGCGGTATCCTTTCATTGAAGGATTCGTAAGTCTGCACAACCCTTTCCTTTAGCTCTTCAAGGCCCATTTTGCTCGCTAATAATAAGCTTAATTTATTATTAAATGCTGGCTTTTAGCTTTTAGGTTGTGCCCAGTTTTTGACAGATAACTATTTAAACTACATTTGTAGTATATTGTATTATGCTGTTTATGGACGCTTCAACGCTAATCCTTGCAGCAAAAGCCGAGCTACTGGATTTGTTCATTGAAGCGAGCCATGAACCGTTGGCAATATCAAAAGAAGTTGAAAAAGAGGCTACACGGAAAAAGGCCTTTGATGCGCTATTAATTAGACAGAGAATCGACGATAAAAAATTGGCAGTAAAAAAAGTGAAAAACAAGGCAACGGTGAGAAAGATTATGGCGGATTTCAGACTGCACAAGGGTGAAGCAGAAACAATAGCCTTGTGCATGGAGAATAATGGGAAAGCAATTGCAACAGATGACTATAACGCAATGAAAGCTTGTTCCGTGCTGAACATGCAATACATCACTAGCCTTGGAATACTGCTAAAACTTTACAAGAATGACATGCTGAGCGGAGAAGACACAGAACTGAAACTTGAAGGCTTGGCACGATATGGGAGATTTTCAGACGAGATTATTAACGATTTTAGGAAAAGGCTGGAGGGATGAGCAATGCAGAAGGTTTTGAGTATGAGAATAGACAAGGAAGACCTAGACTTCGTAAGCCTTGAGGCTGAGGAGGAAAAGGCCGACAAGACTACAATTATAAGAAAGCTCTTAGGGAAAGGGAGGCTCCACTTAGCAATAGAACAGTATAGGCGCGGAAAAATATCAATAGGCAGGGCAGCACAGAAGGCCGGCCTTACAATAAGCGAGATGATGGATAAATTGGCTGAGTTCGGTGTGAAGAGCCCGGTGACAAAAGAGCAATACCTGCGGGGGCTGAAGGCCGCAGAAAAAATATTTTAGGGCAGTAATGTTTCACTTGTTCTTCTGCTTCGTTATGCACGCGTTCAGGGCTGCCTCTTCCTTCGACTCGATGGTCATGAAGAGCTTCTTGGGGTTCCAGAAGAACTCGGCGTTGATGTTGGTTCCCGAAACGCACATGTACTCGTCCTTGACAAGGTTGAAGACATCCTCTAGCGTGTTTATCCTCGAGGTCGCGGTGTTGCCGTTCAGCTCGACCTTCGAGGCCGTGACGCTCGCGCTTATTAGTTTCGCGCTGTCCGATGCAACATCTGCCAGCTGCAGGTAACTGAGAGAATCCTGCGGCGTGTAGAACACTGTTTCATAGAAAACGCTGCCGAAGTCCTTTGGCTGCCCGCAGAACTCAAGGGCATACTTGCTCCTCGCGTTCTGGCCAACGAGCGCGCAGCGCGTGCTCAATCCGTGCGTGTCCGCAACGAACTGCTGCTGCGACATCACTGAATCATTAAAGCCGCGGCAGCTCGCGCCTATGCCATTCCAGTATGTGAGGGTCTGGCCGACATCCACCGCATCGCCGTCAATTGCCGGCTCGTAAATCGCGTAAGCGTCCTGCCCAGACTTCTTCTCAATGCTAAGTATCACTGGTGTTGCCTTTGAAGGCTGGAAGAGCAATGAAGGGTTGCCACCCTGCCTTGAGAGCTTGGCCACCACTCCGCGCTCATCTACCTGCATTGACTTGAAGCTCTTGCTTTTGGTGACCTGCACGACGCCGTTCTCTATCGGCGTTGAGCCTGCAATCTCAACCGTTCTCACTGGCTGCTGGCTGTTGTCGATTACAATGCTATCCCCTGCAAAGTTGACTCCATAGCCGACCCTTCCGTTCTCGCCCACAAGCCCGTCCAGTGGGGTGTAGTAGAATGGGCTGTCGGGTTGCGCGCCTTTGAGCTTTTCCATCTTCACCGTAATTTTGGCCTTCGGGTTGCCTTTCGCATCGAAGAGCTGCCAGCTGTTGTCGTTGTATGTGATGTCAAGCGTCACGCTGTATGTGCCGGGCCCCGGGAGCGTGAAATCCGGCTGGCTATATGCGTCGAAGGAGAAGAGCTTTGTGTCCCTGAAGTAATTGCCAAGCCCGTTCTGCTTGTTGAGGTAGGCGTCCGGCGCGCTGAAGAATGTCTCGGCCTGTGCGGTGTCAAAGTCGTGCTGGAAATCCGAGCTGTATCCGTCCACCATGAGCAGCGCGTTGAACTTTGTGAGCGCAATCATTTTGTCGTTCTTTATGCCGGACGCCTTGAGGAAATCAGTCAGCCTTGCGGTGCTGTACGGTTCGCACTGCTGCAATCCGCTCTGGCCAGCGAAGAACGTCTTTGAGAGCGAGTTGGTCGCGGCAATGTCCTCACAGTTGGTGCATGAAACGCTTGGCGTGATGTCGGCCTTCGCGTTGTAGAACCCCTGCACCAAATCCCTGAATGTGCACTTCGCCTCTCCAGTGCCGCCTGCGGGTATTGTGAGCCTCTGCAGCCCTGAAGCGCAGGCAATTTCGCCGGCGTTGTTCGGCTTTGCGAGGCGCAGGTTTGCCGATGTTTCAATCGGCCCCGGGTTCGTGTTCTTTATGAGCGCCACGACTTCTACTTCCGTGCCTTTCTTTGCTGTCGCGAGGCTTTCAATCCCTATGTCAAAGCTGCCGATGGTGTTATTTGAGGCATTGTCCTCGAGCGGCGAGGGGCAGGAGAAGCTTGCTCCGTTGTCCCCTACGAACTTTGCTAGCTGGTCTGCCTTCTTTAGTATTGCTATGCTGAACTGTGTCGCGTCGCAGTAAATGCCATTCGCGTTGTCCTCGTTGCACTCTTCGGGGGAAATGTCCTTCCAGTTCCACTTGAACTTGACTTTCGGGAGCGCGTCGAAGCCAGTGCTCCCGACCCTTGTGCCGTCCTGGCAATTCAGCAGGGCGACTGACTGCGTCTTCTCGATTTCGGGCGGGATGCTGTTGAACTCGAGCTTGTACCTCTGCTCGAGCTTTGTAGAGCCTTCCTCCTCGAGCTTTGTCCTGGACTTGTTCACTGTCGGCGTGTCGAAGAACCCGAGAAAGCCCCCTGTCTCGGTGATGAAATCCTTTTTCTTGTATACCTTGTCCTTGTACTTGTGCCTCACTCCCTCGGCCTTGAGGTTCGAGTACTTGGGCCTTGCTTCACTGGTTATGAAGCCTGTCGCGTTGGTGAATATGACCCTGAATGTCTCCATGCCCTGCGATATAAGGTCAGGGTTTTTCACTATTGCCTGCGGTGCCGTCGGCGCCTCGCCCTTGCCCCCGAGGCCTTCGGTCTGCACCTTGATGTCCTTGTCCTCCTGCTCTGTTTCGGCCGCGCCCTGCACGAGCTTTATGTTCTGCACTTCGGAATCCTTCTGGAGCACGGTGAAAGTGACTTCCTTCTCCTGGCCCGCGTATGAAGCTATCGTTCCAACAACCATGCCCATTATCCCAGCTGTCCACGGGTTCGTTCCGAAAAGGCTCCTCACAATCCCCCCTCCGCCGCCGAGCAGCTTGCTCGTAAG
>CAYJWI010000010.1:12023-44241 GCA_964373815.1 uncultured archaeon
TGGGTATTTGCTGCGGAACTGGCTTTGTTATTGTTATTGTTACCTTGCTTGCCCCAGATTGTACTTTGAAACTATTGCTGGCAAGTGGTGTAACGGTTTGGGCCACATTAAGGTAGTCTTTTGCGGCCTTGTCCGCAACAAATTGTTTCGTCTTATCGTTGAACCAGTCAGTGGTTCCTAATTTCCTAGAATAAACTTCCTGTGGTTGGAACAGGTAGCCGACATCAGAACCAATGTAAATGCTGCTCCGTACCGCGTTGGGGTTTGTGCTTGCAACTGCCTTGTCAATTGCGGCTATTTGGCTCGGGTCAGACACTTTTTCCTTGTCCGGGGATGCAATGTCATCGCTCTTCAGTGCGAACCATGAGCCATTTATTTTCTGGTAAGAGCCCTGCGGCAGGAAGGCTTGCGCCGAGGGCGCCGGGACTGTCCCTGAAAACGCTGCCTCTTCCGCCTGCCTCCTTGCCCTTGCCTCCGCTGCCACTTCAGCGGGTGTCTCTGGCTTTTCAGCTTCTGGAATAATCCTTGTGTCTATCATTTCCTGCGTAACTTTAAGGGTTCCTACCGTAATTCCTCCACTATTAATTATAGCGTTGTCCATTTGTGACTTGTTGAGCAAGTCAACCTGGGCTTGGTCAGTTATTTGTATCCTCTCATCCGAACTCGGGTCGGTGCTAAGTGTCCATTTATCCCCTGCCCTGAAATAATCGCCTGGCTGCATCCCTGAAATTGCCTGCCTCCTTTGCGCTTCACCAAATGCGAGGGCGTTTGCCGCTTCATCAACTGCAACTCTTGCCGGGACAACGCTGGCTTTGGCTGTGCCGGCTTGGGCTGTTCCCTGCGAGCCAAGCTTCCCCAAAACCGCTGAATCTGTTACAGGTGCATCGGAGCTGTCATACCAAGTGCCGCTGGCATCAGTGTGGTAATCTGCCCCGTCAACTGTCCTGAACTGCTCCTGCTGCAGGCCGGATGGCTTTGCTTCGGGCTGCTGGACAGGGACGGGCTTTGGCTGCGAGTTCAGCCTATCCAAGGTTTCTTCATCTGTTACCGGCACGAAGTCTCCAGTGTACCACCCGGTGCCGTCAGTATAATAGCCCACTCCATCGACGGTTGTGAGGTTGTAAGATTTCACTTCCGGTGGGGCTGGCACAATTGCCCCCGGCGGCAGCCCGATGTTGCGCGCATCTGCTGGAGGTGCTTGCCCAGTTGAAGGCGGTATCCTCGTCACCGCAGGCCCGCTCCCCCTGCCTGCCGGCGCCTTATTATCAATAGCCTGCGCCCTATACCCAATCTGCTTCAAAAGGCCCGGGTCCTGGACCAGTTCATCCGTTTTCCCGTACCGCCACTTGCCCACCGCATCCATGTAGTAATTATTCCCGTTTACGGTCGCCTGCGCGAGCGCGTTCGCCTTCAAATCCGAAGTCCCAAGCCAGTTCACGCCGTCCTTTGTGTCGAAGTGGTTTGTGAGCATGACAAGCCCCATTGAAGTTAGGCCCCAGAACAGGCCGTCCTGCGCGGCATCGAGCCAGTCCTTCGCGTTCACCTTCACCTGCACGGGTTTCTCGACGCAGTTGTTCGCAAGGTTCGCAGTGTCAAAGCCGTCGAAGGGGTCTATCCTGTCATCGTCATCATAAACATCGAACTCGTACTTGGAGAGCTGCCAGCATCCCGGCGCGTTCACGATGACGCGCAAATTCTTCACAAGCTGCTCCTTCTTTTCCGAAGAGAACTTGGGCGAGAGGAACAAAGGATACTGCCCGGGATAATTCTTTTCGGCAAATATTTGTATCGCCTGCGAGCTTCCCGGCTGCAAGGTGAACCCTTCCTTGGGTGTTGTGTGCAGTTCGCTCTCAATCTTGAACTCTACCGGTTCGCCGCAAGTCTGGTTGGCGTTGACCGTTATCGTGCCCGCCTCGTTCTGGTTTACCACAAGCCTTTCCTTGTCATAGGTTATGCACTGCCCGAGGTTTATGGAAGTTATTTTCGTCTTTATGGTGTTCTGCAATACCTGGTCCTCGCCGTCGAGCGGGTTTGCCGCCTGTATCACAACATCAGCTTCGCCAGTCCCGTTCACCCCCCCGAAGGGTGTGAAGGAGAGTATTGCGGTAAGCGTCTGCTCCGGCTGGAGTGTTCCTAGCAGTAGCCTGTAATATCCCGGCCTTAGGGTGATTTCGTCAGCGCCGATGTTTAGCACGTATTCGCCGAGCTGGTTGGTCTTCCAGTTAACCTTTGCCTCGAGGTTTTGTATCGCAACCGGCTTCTTTTTCACTGTGCAGTTGTTCTGTACCTGGAACTCTGTCCTCTTCGGCGTTCCCGAAGTGCTCGTGACCCACTCGCTCTTGGTAACTATCAGGCACGTCGGGTCATCGACTTCGTCCCCGAGCCCTATCGCTATTTTTGCCGGGACCTTGAATACCCATTCCTGCCCGAAGTTGGAGGCATCGATTACGAGTTCGCCGTCAAGGTTCGCCCTGCTCGAGAGGCCGAGCGCGTCTTGTGAAAGGAACGTCTTCAGCACTATTTCCTGCTTCTCGCCAGCCTTAATCGTCATTCCTCTATAAGAGGTTTCAAGCCAGTTGCGCACCCTTGCAGTGTCAATGAGCTTCTTGAAGTTCCCGCTGAAAGTTATCGCCTTGATTTTGAGGTCGTACGGCGCGGCGTTCCTTACCGAGAGTTTTTCCTCGCTCTGCTGCCTGTTTTTCGTGTTGAGCGCGATTCCGAGAGTGGATGGGTTTATTTCGAGCAGCTTGTCGCTAACTGCCAGTTCCACCACTTTGACGTTGTAATTTATTTTCTCGATTTCGAGCTTTAGCTTCTCCCCCGGCTTCTGTCCCGGGAGCGTTAGGTATGCGACCCCGTCCTTTCCGGTCCTGTAATAATCAAGCACGTTGTTCTTCTTGTCCTTGAGCCTTACGATTGCGCCTTCGATTTGCGTGCCATCGGCCTTGTCAGTGATTGTGGCGTTGATGTCGTTCTGCACGCCGGAGAGGTAGACACTGGGCTCTATTTGCGCATCAAGCTCTTTTGGCGAGGAAGTGATAATCGTGATGTTCTTCTCGAAAACTATTGACTGGTCTGAAACGAGTTTTATGTTTATTATCCCGTTTATCGCCTTCTGCGGCGTCATTTCGGCTTCGAGCCTCACCGAGTTCTTCGGCCCGAGGTTTCCGGCATTTAGGCGCGTGAATTCGAACCCGTTCACAATCCCCTGCGTCTGCTGCGTTTCCGAGTTCGTGAACTTGTAGTCGAAGAACTTCATGCTCTCATCGATGTTCGAGACGCGCAGGTTCGCGTTGTTGTGTATCCTTGTCTCCGAATTGTTCGTGATTATGAACTGGAATGTGTAGGGGTTGAAGACGCGCGCGTTGTAGGTGTCCGAAACGGTTTCGAGCAATCCGTTCTCCTTGTCCGCCATTGTCGCGGTGAAGCAGAAGTTCTCATCGCAGAGCGTCACTACCCCGACTTGCAGTATTTCCTGCTTGGTGTTTGAATAAAGTTCCTTTGTTATCGTATCATCTTTCGGGAACCTGTCCCTCTTGCCTTCAGCTTCGCCCCATGCGCGGTATTTCATGGACAGCTTGTTGCCCACCGCGGCGGAATCCTTTACGCGAACTTCTGCCTCGACTTCGTAAACCCCTGCCGATGGGTTGTTCCATTCGAGGTTCACCCACTTCGCATCTCCTTCAGTGACATCATAATCTCCCTCGTCAAGCCCGCTCTTGTCGCTTTCAAACCTGCTGACCCTTATCTGCGAGGTCTTTGCAGCGTTAACTTCCTTGAGGAACAAATCGTCCTTTTCCATGAGCACGTCCTCGCCTGTGCGTATGTGCACGCCTGCGGTATCATAATCCTTCTCTTCCGGCACGCGGAGCTTGAACTTTGCGCTGTAAACCTCGCCAGCCTTGGCATTCTGCGCCCTCTTGCCTTCGGAGTAAAGCCCTAGGAATTCGATTTCGATGTTGTCCTTGAGTATGGGCTTTTCGAGGGTTACGAAGAATTCCTGCACGCTCGATTCGATAATCGGCCTCTTTGCGGTTGTATAAGTTGCGAAGTACTGCTCGTCCTGCTTGCTTGCGACGATGTAAATTTTCCTGTTTGCCTTGAGGTCGGCGAATTCCTTCACCCCGTTAGAATCCGTGATGCCCTTTCCCACGAGCTGGTTGTTGCGGCTATCGAAAATGCTCACGGTAGTAAAAGGCACCGCCTTTCCGTCAGTGTCCCTGGCAATCACTTTCACAGTCCCCTCTCCGACATCCATGTTCACTGTGAGGTCGGCCTGCGTTGTCTCTGCCTGCGTTCCGGCAAAGGGCGCTGCATCGCTCCTGCCCGAATAGCCTTCCATGAAAGCGAATGCGTAATAATTGCCGGAGCTAACCCCGAAGAACTTCGCAACGCCGTTGATGTCGGTTGTGCGGTTGTTGTATCCAGCGATGAAATTCGTCGAGGCATTGTAGAGTGCTACCACTGCGTGCGTTAGCGGCAGTCCGTCCTGGTCAACAACTTTTACCTTGAGGCTTCCGCATTTTGTGGGCGTGCATTTCTCGAGCTCCACTTGGCCGGGGGTTTGGCTTATGCGCAACCCTGAAAGCCTTCCGAGCTGGTAGCCCTGTGCACTGACAATCGCCTTGTACTCGACATCCCTGCTGATGTTCGCGCTCGCAATCCCGTCGCTTCCGGTGGTTGCGGAAGAGAGCTCATCGTTTCCCGGCTCCAAAAATAGCCTTACAGTAGCGCCCGCAATAAGGCTCCCCGTGGACTTGTCAACTGCCTTCACCTTTATCTGGCCTTTCACGTCCTCGCTTAGCACGAGGTTCACTGCCGCGCTCTGCCCTGATGCCGCGGAAATTTTTCCAGAGGATTTTTCCCCGTAGCTCCCGGCAGAATCATAGGTTTTTGCAACGTAATCGCCCGGCGCCTTGGAAAACTCAACCCTTCCGCCGGAGGTGTACTTGACATCTATCGGCCCGACATTCGGGTTGTCCAAAAGTTCTGCGTGCTTGTATAGCTCTACTTGTATTCCGTCAATGGGCTTTCCCTCCGCGTCAGCGACATTGATTACTATTTTCGCGTCCTGCGCCTCGTCCCCGCTTAAGTGAATCGATTCATCAGCGGAGAGGAGGGCTTTTCCGTGCAGTTCCTGGAAGCGGTTCGAATTTGAAACATCGACGGTTAGCCTGTCGCAGTTGTTCGGGGCCTGCACCTGCGCCGTTCCGTTGTCTGCTGGCCCCAGTGAAATGTCACTGATGGTTGGCGCGTATGGGTTCGAGCACCTGAACTTGAGAGTGAAAATTGATGCAATGGGCTGGCCAAGATCATCTAAAAGCCTCACTGTCCTTGTTGTGAAAGCCCCGCCCTCGTTTTCAAGCGTGATTTGTTCGCCCTGCGGAAGCTCGGAAATTATGACTGTCTTGGCCCCTGAAAGGTAGCCTTGCTTTTCAGCCCGCACCTCAAGCTGGTCTTCGACCTTTAGCCCCTGCTGTTTTGCTATCCCGAAAGAATCAGTTGTGGCCGAGGAGAGCACTTGCGTTCCGGCAAGGAAAGTGACGCTCGCGCCTTCAAGCGCGTTGCCTTGGCTATCGAGCACTGAAACTGCAAGTGAATTGTTTTGGGAGGGGAAAAAGGCGTTCGCAGCCGTGCTTGCAGCGAATGCTGCAACCAAAAGGAAAAGCGCCGCGAAAAGTATGAAGCTCGGGAAAACCTTGTCAATCGGGTCTATTACCTCGTAGACCGGGACTTTGTCGTTCGCCTTGTCGAGGAAATCGTAGTATTTTTCCTCAAGGCCGTAGTAGAAGTTTCTCGCCGAGTCCAAAAGCCCCAAGGTTATCACCGGTTAACTTTAATCAAATAATGCCAATATAACCAATATATTTGGTAGGACTTATATAAGTTTCTCCTGCTTTATAAAGGTTATTGCGCAATCCTTAGCTGGCTCGTGAAAGGGCATGGCTTCCAATGGATTTGATTTCATTGGAATTTTGCCTTTCCAGGTAGCAGGTGTTTTTGCATCACTTTCCCCCAAGGCTTCCGACAAGGCTGTTGCCCCCGCCCTTTACCGGGATTAGCTGTTTGTAGAATTCGGTGTTTTTGAGGGTATCAATTATCCACGAGCCCGCGATGTAGCCGGAGAGAAGCCCGATGATTGCCGAAATTACCACTATCGCGGCAACCCTTATTGCATAATCTTCCACATTCTCAGTCATGTCCGCCTTTCCCTTGAGGTCGAAGTTTGCCATCTCGCCCATCTGCGAGCCCGTGACATATGCCATCGCCATTGGTATTGTTGCAAGCAGGGAGTAAATTGGCTGGACTGCAAAGCCTGCTCCGAAATACGCCCCCGCAAAAACGAGCACGAGTATCGAGAACCTTCCGTAAAAGAGCGAGGAAAGCAGGAACACCGCCACCGAGACAATAGCGAGCTCCATTGCAGGGTGGAGCGCAAAGCTGCGCTGTATGGGTATTGCAAAAGAATTCACGACAAGTATTCCCGCGATATACATGACTGCCGCGAACACTGCCTTTATTGCATCACTTAACATGCTTGCACTTCCTTGCCAGCTTTTCCGCCGTGGCTGGTTGGTTTAATTTCTGCCTTTGTCCCTAAAAAGGATTCCGCTTGGGGCGGGGAAAACCCGATTGCTTATTTTTTCCCTGGCGAGATTAGGGTTAGCCACTTTCATGTCCGGAGGCCTTTGCATTCCTTGCAGCCCGGAGTTATAGCAAACCAATAAAGTAATTCGGCGGATTTTTTACGGTTTGCTATCTAGCAGACCGCAAAAGGTTTTGGGCTTTCATAGCGGTCTGCTATACTTTTATATAGTTTTGAGCCCGCAATATACTATAGTGGTTTTTGATGTACCAGAAGACTGTTGAGAAAGAGGTTTATCCCAAGGAGAAGCTTGCGCGTCTGAAGGTGCTTTTCGAGGAGCTTGAGGAAGTCAGGAAAAGCCCTGCTGTAAAGGCCTATCTTAGAAAGAGAATGGTAGAACTTAAGGGATGAGCTTCTTTAATGAATAAAAGGCCGGTGTCCTAAAACCGTTCAGATTATTCACTTTTAAGTATGCTCTTATTGCGTGTCCCGATTTCATTGAATTATCATCTTCTGAAACAACTATGTCAAGATTGTGCATGCTTGAGATGGCCGCTATTTTAAAGTCATCTATAAGTTTCCTTTTCGAGATTCCGCCCTCATACTCCTTCCAGTATTGTTCCGCGATCCCCTCAGCAATACCATCCAACGGGTAGTCATGGTTCTGTGTCAACTCGTCATAAATGCCAAGCAATATGTTTCTCAAACTCTTGCCGTTTAGTTTTGCCGCCCTTGGAATATCGCGCAATTCCTTTCGGACAACACGGCAACCATATACTGTAATTTTTTTCTCATTAATGAGTTTGCTAAGCGGATCCAAATATTGCAATTTGAGGAACTCGTAAACATTAGTATCAAGCATCACTCTTAACTGCCTCGGCATATTTCTTCATTATGAATAGAAAAACATAGAAGGCATCTCAAAGCAAGAAGAGTTCAAATTTTTCAAATTATCGTTTTCATTAACATTGCCGCCGTAGGGCCGGACTCTCATATCACTCTTCCGATATAAACCCTATTTTCCTGTGGTTTCTTGCCATGTAGAGGAAAGCGCCGAATGTCAGGATGACTATTGGCAATATAAGCATCAAAATCCCCTGCGGACTAAAAACCTGCGAAGGGTACATGTACCCAATATTTATTACAAAGTTGGTCAGGACAAACCCGAGCATGAATATTGCCCCGAAAATCCTGGTGTACTTCAAGGTGATGAAATCATAGAATCTGCCATAATCGTTTATGTCGAACTTTTCGTTGAATATGAAAGAGGAAACACCCAACAGCACTTTCTTCATCGGCTCCGGGTAGGCTGAAAACCATCCGGATGACCACGCCTTTATGGGGGCCAATTTCCGCCACACGAACATGAAATATATTACTGCAAAAGAGCCAAGCACAAAGATTAAAGAAAAGAAAACAGCGCTCGATTTTGGCTTCTCCTCCAGTACAACCCCGTTCTTAATTTTGTTCGGGATTTTATCAGGAAGGAACGGATAGAACGCCAAGCTTGTTACTATCCCAATTACCGCAAGAATAATAAGTATCCTGTCGAACTTTTTCATTTCAGCACCCCGCCTTCGGAATACCCATCACTTGAGGAAGTACGCGTCGTTCCAGTAGAGTTCGAGCTTTCCGCCCGCAGCTTTCGCGCAGACCTTCGAGCCTTCGGAGGCGCCGCCCTTCACGTAAGAGAGCAGGCTCTTTAGGTTGTAATCCGTCCTGTAGACTTCGCCGCTCCTGCTCAGCACAACCCTGTCGCGTATCTTGGTGCCCGCGGTACCGAGGCTCTGGCTCTCATAAGATGCCCTCACAGAAGTTCCCGAATCCTTGACGCATTTGAGCTCGAGGAATGACTGTGCAGCCTTGTCATTGTCAGTGGGTGAATAAACAACCGTCCTCAAATTGGCAGTGCCTGCCTCGGCTCCCGAAACGATAATGCCCGCGAACTTGCTGTCTGGCGCGCTCGTGCTCGTGGCGCAGAGTTCGGAGACCTGCCTTACATCAGTTTGCAAATTCTCGCCCGCGTTAAGGCCAAGGCCTGTCCCTACAATCTTCCAAATGAACCCTGCCGGGTATGGCCTTGCGAAGTTATTCGCGCTGGAGACAAAGTCGAAGAGGAAACCCGCCGGCGCAGTGGCTATGCCTTTCGCAACAGTTGCCTCGACCTTTGCCGGGTCTGAAGGCGAGAACACTATTGCGGTGGGCGAAATGGAGGCTATCCTCCCTGCCTTGGTGTCATCGTAGTTCGCGGCGTAAGTGAAGCTTGCAGTGCTCTGGCCTGCCTTGTTCGCTGCCGGGTTGTCCCTTGTCGGCGACCCGGACACGGTGATATAATTGTTGAAGTTCATGAGCGCGCCGTCTATGCCTGCAAACCCTGTTCCCCACTCAACCCTTCCGTCTATCGGCATGCTGAGCAGCGGGTTTGACGCATACGCAGACTTGAATCCCGCGGCTGCGTTCGCGCTGTCCACCTGTGCAAGTGTTGCCCTCTGCGTGAATGAAACTTTTGCCTCGCTCTTTGCCCATGTGTAATCTATCAGAAGGTTGTAGTCCCCGCTCTCGGCCTTGAGCTTGTCAGCGGCCTCGAACTTTACTTTGGTATCGCCAACCTGTCTCTCGCCAAGCAAGTCGTTTGCATAATCCCCCCTGAACTTTGCGTAGAAGTCATCATTGTACTCGTCCTTGATGAGGTACATCCTCGGCTCTATGTTCTGCGAGTGGAATTTCGCGAAGCTGTTGTCGTAATTGCCCGCAACCTCGCCCTTGCCGATTACCCAGTTTCCATCTTGCATGAGCGCATCCTTCACTTCGCTGCTGATTTGTTTTGCGTTCCTCACAGCAATCTTCCACTTGCCGTTGTCGGCGAGGGCCTTGAGGAACTTCGTGGTCACTATCCTGCCATCTGGCAGAACACAGATTTCCTTTGGACAGTTCCCTGCGTCAATCTGGCCCTGTAGTTGTTCACGGAATATGGTATACGCCCCGAGGTTGACCACATGCCATTTCGCGTCAAGCTCGTCAAAGGGCAGTATCGGCCCCTTGATTTTGGACCCATTTTCCTTTACTATGTCGCCCTGCAAATCCGCGGCAGTGAGGTTTGACACCTCGAGCACAGCCTCTGCGCCCTTCAGCCTCTTGTCAGTAATCAAGCCGACAAGTTTCGCAAGCACTTGCGTAGTGTCGGAAATTATTTTATTGTTCTGTGTCACCGCATCCGGTGTCGGTGCGCCTCTGGCATCCTTTGCGCTGCTCGGCGAGGCATTCCGCAGCGAGTTTATAGTCTCCCTCACTCCAGCAAGCGGGCTGCCTGTTGCGGGCAGTGAACTCAAGTCAAAGAGCTTGTTGTCCTTTCCAAGGAAATACGCGAACCTGCCCTCTTTTATCGCCTTCTGCGAGAGCACGTACCTGTAGAGCTCCTTTGCGGTCCTGTTCTCCTCCTTTGCGCACTCGAAGCCGCCGGCAGATGGTGCGCACTCGCCTAATCCGTTGGTGCTTGCTTTGACAAATTCTGCCAGCTTCTTTGTTTCAGAAACCTTCTGCATTATGGCGGCCGTTGCCTGCACCGCGTCGCAGAACTGCGGCGCATCGCTTGTCACATTGAGTTTTCTCAATGTTATGCCGTCAGGCGCAATTGCGTCGCACGCGTTCCTCTGCATCCCGCTCTTGGTGTCAATTGCTGAAGGGGGCCTCCAGTCGAAGCTTAAATGCTGGAACCCGTACTTGGTGAAAGCGCCGTCGCCTGTTTCAGCGCCATCCTTGCACAGGAATGAAGCGCCGGTTGCTCCGGGTGTTGTGCCGGGGGTTGTCCCGGGGGCAGTGCCTGGTGCCGCTGTTGCCCTTACGTTTATCTTGATGTTGAAATTGTGCAATTCAGCGCGCGGGGGCGAAACCCTCGTGACCCTGCTAAGGGCATTTACGTTAAAAGTTGCCCTTGCTCCGTTCCAGTTGGTCTGGTCAAACCTTATAGCCGCCTCGTGGCCGTCGTGCTCGACAATCATCTTGAGCCCTGTCGGGCTCGCGAACTCGATTGGGTTGAATGGCTCCGCTATTTTGTCAACGCTTCCGCATCCCTTTTGCTCGTCGATAATGAAAAGGCCGCCCTTTTCTCCGGCATTATCTTTCGTGGAATAAACCCTTTCAGCAGGCAGGTCACCGAGGTTTGTGAAGTCAAGCGCCTTGTCGTTTATGCACTGGCCTGATGTAAAAGTCGGGCTGCCGTAAGTGTTGAACTGCCTGTTCACCTGCTCCGCGAATCCGAGCAAGGGCCAGTAATCCTGTATTATCATCGGGAACGAGGTTGTCCTGCCCCCGCCTTCTGGCGTGCTGAAGTGCACGAGCATTGTGGTGCGCGCTTCCACAGCGAAAGCTGCAGATGTGAGGAAGTACCTGAGGTTGCCTATGTTTGCGAAGTTGTTCTGCGTGAAGACTTCCGCAGCCGGGGCATTGGTCCTGTACTTCTTGAGCGCCTTGACAAGCTCGAAGTAGAGCGTCTGCTTCACCTTTCCATTGGCCTGCTGCTCCGTCTGCTCGTCTATGAATGCCCAGCTCTCTATCATTTCCCTCGCGCCGTCAGATGCGTTCACCGTGGGGAATGCCTGCCCGATGGGTGCCCTTCCTATGCCCGTTTGCTGTATGCCCCGAATGTCCGCCGGGTTCGCTATCCCGAATCCGGGGAAGCTTATGGTGTTGTTGCTCGCGTCAAGGAAAACCCCTTGGTCGTAGCACGTGTTCTCAATCTTTAGCACCACAGGCTGGCCAACGAAATCATTGAATGCAATTACCCTTGAGGGGTTCACCGAGATGCAGTCCCTATAGTTCTTCGCTAACTGGTTTACGACATTCACATAAAGCGTCGCCAGGTCAGTTGACTTCTGGCTGCTCTCTGTGGGCTTTGCCTTCACGTTGAGCGCATACCTTCCGAAGAAGTTCGTGGGCTCAACAGTCACCTGCGCTTCCTTGCCAGCATCCACTTTGACTGTCCGGTCCTTCACGTTGATGCCGGGCTGCGCGTCGAATGAGAGGTCAACCGGGGATGAGCAGTTGTTGCGCACCGAAAACCCGCCGCTGCCGCAGTTCCATGCCGTGTCGAAGCGGTTGTTCACGCCTTCTGCCGGGGAGAATGGCTGCGAATAGTACGAGTTGGGGTAGGCCGAGTTCTGGTATGAATTCTGGTAAGCAGGGCCACCCTGGTAATCGTAATAGCTCGCGCCAAGCGTGTTCCTCTGCGGGTAATCGCTTCCAAGATATGGGGGGGCGCCTGTCCCGTATCCGTACCTCGCGGAGTACGGGTCGTATGCTGAATACCTCGAGTTCGAGAACTGCGAGAACCTGTTCCCGTAATTGCCAAAGCCTGTATTGTAAGGGCAGCTCTGCACTGTGATGTCGCGGTTTGTCAGTATTTCAAGGCACTCGCTGAGGTTGTTTATGCTCGCCTTCACATCGACTTTCCTCGTGATTTTCTGCTCTCCGGTTGAAGTGAGGTGCGTTGCCTGCAGCTCTATTTTCGCATCCGTGCTTGCGCTGGAAACATCGCTCGGCTTGAACTCGATTGCCACCGTGTTTTCCGAGTTTGCGGGCACGTTAGCCGCAACTGTCCTGAACACTTTCTCGAGCTGCACCGCATTGCTGCCTTCGAGAGAACTCGTTGCCCTGTAAGTTCCAAGGGCGCCTTCTGTTGTGGAAACGATTCTTACAGCGAGGTTCTTGAGGCCGACATCCTCGCCAGCCACTTTGCAATTGTTCGTGATGTTTACCGTTAATTTTCTTGTCTCTGTTGTCGAGCCGAATATCTTCCACTCGCTTGGGAACGCATTGAAGCAATCCGTCGAATCAACTTCGTCACCGAACCCTAAGGAGAGTTCGAGTGGTATCGAGGCTATCCATTTCTGCTGGAAGAGCGGGTTTGTGAGGTGCACATTTATGGCTCCCTGGACCCTCACAGGCTGCGAGATGTTCTTGCCCCTTTCCCCAAGGTTCACCGAACCATTGAGCTCCGCGTTGCCGTCTGGCGCAATCACCGTGCCTTCAAGCGGCTCGAACTTTATGCCGGCATAGCCTTCGAATTCCTTTCCGAGGGTGACCTTTTCAACTTCGAGCGGGATTTGCGAATAATTGAGTATTCCTGCGTGCACTGTCTTGAATTCCCCTCCCCCCGCATTGAGCGAGAGCTTTATGGCGGGTGGGTCTGTTGCAAGTATGTTGCCCGAGACTTTTATCTGTTTTTCAGAAGGCGCGTAGCCAGCCTTCTCTGCCAAGATGCCGATTGTGCCCCCCTCCCCTGGGGAGAGTAGCGTGTAAGCAAAAACCCCTTCGATGTCGGTTTCCCCCGACGCGATTATTTCATCATCCTTCTTGATGCTTATTTTCGCGTTCGAAATAGGGTTCGCGGAATCGCCGTCAGTTGCCCGTATGAGCACGTTGTTGTTTATTAGCGGGACGATTATTTTCGGGAGCACGTCTATGCCGAGTTTTTTCGCGGGCAATATTTTTACGTAAACCGTTTTCCTGTAAACCTCGCTCTGCGTTCCGGTTCCTGAAACAATGTACACTTCGAGCGGCACAGTGCCTTCCTTCTTCGCCTCGAAAACCATTTCGCCGCTAACAACCGAGTCCTTCCCGATTTCCCCAACAGCCGCCGAGAATTCCGTGCCCGCCCTCTGCGATGTCCTCTCCTCGCCCGAAGCCGCCCTTACCCTGTATGATTCAATGGAAATGCTGCCTGTCTTGTCCCTCACCGAGAGCACCGAGGAGCTGAATGGTGTTTGCGAAAGGCTCGAGAGCTCGAAGCGGAACTTGTACTTCCCGCCAGCCTGGGCCGTGTAATTGTCAACCACTGATGAAGAGATGCCTTCGCTCATGCTCTCGAAGGTGTACCCTGCGCAGAAATCCTCCCCGCAAAGGCTCGAAGGCCCTATGCTAAATGTCCTCTTCAATGCGTTCGCGTAAAGCGCCTGCTTTTGCGCCCCGTTCTCGGAAGTTCCCAGCACCGAATCATTCGGCGCCCTCAATATGCCCCCGCTCTTGCCATAGGCCCTATACCAGAGTTCAACTGGAGAGCCAATCTTTGCATCGTCCTTGACCTGCACATCGGCCTCTATTTCATAGATTCCGCCAGAGGCTTTCCTGAAAATGACATTCGCCCACTTGGAGTTTCCGCTGCCAAGGTGCTGCAGGTCAGTTGCCTGCGAGAGCGGCGGGTTATAGGTGGTCCCCTGCTGCAGTGCAGAGTAAGCCGCCCTTACTGCGCTTATGTAAATCAAATCCTTGTCGAGCGAATTGTTCTGCTCCTTTCCTGTGCGCAAATGCGCGCCTATTTCCTCGAAAGCCGAGTTCCTGGGCACGAGCAGGCGCAGCCTTGCGGTGTATTTCTCGCCCGGGTTCAGGGCGCCTTCGGAATCCGCCAGCCTTTCATCATCAATGAACAGCCCTTCAAGTTCTACCCCAAGCCCCTGCACGGATTTGGAGAGCACCACTGTTTTTTCCACAGTTGCATCCCTTTGCATCTGCAGCGGCACTGTTGTTGTAGGCAGATAGCCCTCCGCGCTCACAATAAGGAACACTTTTTTGTCAGCCCTTGCGGAAACATCCTTCTTGCCATCAGAATCCGTCGAGACTTCATCTATTGTCTGGAAAGTGCCGAAATCGACCGCCTTGATGTTCGCCCCGGCAACAGGCTTGCCTTCCTCATCGACCGCGCTAGCCTCTATTGTCCCGTTCCCGAGCGCGAGCTTTATTTTGAGGGTGTTCTGCAGCCTCGAGTTTACATTTATTGTCTCCGAGGTCTTTTCCCCGAAACCCGGCTTTAGCGCGTAAACATAGTAGAGGCCGTCATCGATTCTCTGGAAAATCGCCCTTCCGTCAAGCCCTGTTACAAGTTCGCTTCCGGCCTGCGTGCCGTCCTCGTTTGCCTTCAGCTTGAGCCTCACGTTCTCTATCGGCTTCTCCCTCTCATCCACCACGCTTACAAGCAGGCTCTGGCTGTTCTCTATTGTCGCCTGCTCTATGGAAACAAGCTGCGTGTCAGCCGAAGGGTGCGCCTTGATCTGCTTTAGCAAATACCCTGCCTTGTCAATCAGTATTGCGTACTCGACATCTTCGCCTACATTGAATTCTGCCTTGCCTGTGCTGTCCGTGTAAGCGCTCGTGATTTCAGTCTGGCCTTTTGAAAGCGTGAGCGTTGTTCCCTCTATCGCATCATTTGTTGCCTTGTCGCTGACCTGCACTTTTATTTTTCCGGCGACACTCTGCGTGAGCACCACCGCGAACGATGTTATTTCCCCGGAGCGCACTTCCTGCACCGAGTTTTCCGCAAGGCCATCGTACTCCGCGTAGGCGCCGCTGCGGTCATACGCGACAATGTAATACCTTCCCGAAGGCACGGAGCTGAATGCGGCTGTCCCGTTCGAACTCGTCTGTTTCGTGTCGAACGCAGTCCCTGCGGCGTTGGCCTCTGTGGGAGTGTAAAGCGTGGCATCTATCCCCGCAATTGTTCTCCCCTCATCCGAAGTGACTGTGACTATTGCCCCGCCTTTTTCCGCGCTTCCCTGCTGGACGAATACCTGCGCCTGCTCATCTGAAGCGAGCGAAATGGTGTCGTTCGAGACGCTGTAGCCGCTCGGGGTTTTCACCGAAAGGGTGTCGCAGTCGCTCCTCAATTCAAGCTCGATTTCGCCGCCTGCCACTGTCTTCTTTTCGGAGTAATCGTTTCCAGAGCATGAGAACTCTACTTCAATCGCCCCCTCGAATGCCCTAGAGGTGCCCGCCTGCAGGATGTTTATGGTTTTCCTTATTGTGGTCACTTCTTTTTCGAGCACGATTGTTTTCGACTCGTCCTGCCTTGTGGCCAAAAAGTTGGAAGTGCTTTTTGCAAAGCCCGTTTTCTCGACCGTGATTTCGGTTTCAAGGTTTCGTGCTGCCCTTATAACCGTTTTCCCCGAAGAGTCCGTGACCTGCTTGTCGACAATTTTTCCCTGGAAAGCCGCGGTGACCGTTGCGCCGGGAACAAGGTTGCCCTGGTCGTCCTGCACCAGCACCTCGACATTCGAGGACAGCGCGCCCACTAGCAGGGTGCTTGCCAAGAGGTAAATTACCGCAAGCGAAAGAATTACCGCGATGGGGAACGAGGGCATGTTCTGGGCCTCGATTGCATCAACCACTTTGTAGACTGGAATCCCTTTCGATTCCGCGGCATCAAGGATGCCATAGTATGAATCTTCGAGTTTAGTGTAAAACCCCTTGAGGGAATCCAGCAAGGCCATGGAATCACTTAATCATTAAGTGCAATTAATATTATTTAATTGCGTTACCTGCATTTAAAGATATGCTCCCTCCATTTCCAGGCTTCCATCCACAAGCTTGAAATTTGCGTAGTGAATGATGCTTTCGAACAAATAATAAGCTTGCAGTCCAGAAGCCTTGGGCAAGCTGGGCCCAACCCTTTTCTGCAGCTATGGGAACCCGGTTTCTTCCAGCTTTTTTCCAAACCTTTTTACAAACGCATCGTAGTTTGGCCCAAGCAGGATATTTGATTCGCGGAGCTCGGCATAGAGTTGTATCGGCGCAAGCATTAAAGTCGAGATTAGGGGGCCTTGCTTACCGTAAAGCCACGAATACCGTTTTGCGCTTTCCGGGGCCAGCCTTTTTTCCGGCGTGTTTTGGGCTATTTTTTCCAAGAACCGCTCGCGTGTAAGCCAGCTTGTTTCATCCCGCGCAACGGCGAGCATTTTCTCCCTGTGGGCTGCAAAGAGCTTCCTCAGTTCCCGAATTGTCCCAATTGCCTCCGGATCGTGGCTGATGAACCCTATTTCAGGCAGTGTTGCATCAAGGGCCTGTGCCATCTTCGAGTACATGCTCTGCGCTGTTGGCGCCGGCCCCTTGAGCTTCATTATGGCGGCACGCACCGCCTCCCCAAAGGCGCGTTTTTGCTTCCTTTTGGCTGTCGCCCTCCTTTTGTTGCGCGCTTTTTCCCCGCCGGGGCCCGCGAAGCCTCTTCTGGAAGCAACCATAATACAACATTAATTATGGTTGAAGATAATCCTTTCGCTCATTGGGGCTTTGCGGCTTTATTCGCAAAAAATCAGTCACAGCTAAGCGCAGAGCCGCTCAGTTGAACTGCTGGACAAGCGTTATCACGTAAACGTTCGGCCCGCCCTTTTCATCCGTGCCCTTCGAGCTCACCTTGTACTTGTCGTTCCCATCCTCGAAAAAAAGCCTCACGCGGAACGATACCAGCTTTTCCGGGTCATCAGCTTCCCCCGTGCCGGTTGAAGCCGTCACCACCTCATAGTTTTTCAGGGCGAACCCGCCGGAATCCGTTTTCAGGCCGAGCTGCGCTATTCGCGGCTCTAGCCTATCGATGATGAACTGCTTCGCCCCGTCCTTTGACTGCGGTATGCCGGTATAGAATCCAGAATCAAACACCCCGCCCCCGCCCGCGCGCGCGAGCGCGTATGAGCCCGCAAGCGCCTTGAACAGCCTTGTCGGCACGTAAATCCTGAATTTCCCGCGGGGGAGTATCGGCTCTTTTAGTATCCTCCCTGTCTGCACGTTCTGCACTTTCACCTGCGGGAACTTTTCGTACTGGGCATCCTCCATCGCCTGCTGGCTCAAGTCCATCGTGACATAAAAGCTACCGATGCAATCCTTGTAGTGGTCGGGGAGCGTAGGCCCGCATTTTATGACTTCGAAGAATTCCTCCCCGCTCTTCTGCGCCTGCCTCTCAAATGTCCGCTTTAGGACCTGCGACATTGTCGCCTGGTCAGGCTTTACGAGCTCTATGTCAAAGCCCCTCGCATCGTCGGTGGTCTCGAGCAGCGAAATCAGATGGCCAGCCGCCCTTATCGCGAACTGGTTGTTGCTCGCATCCCCGACACCGAAGCGGTCCTTTACAAAGCTTTTCTTCAGTTCGTCCCATGTGGCGGCATCGCTTGGGAATACGACGTAATCGTTTTCCGGAACGCCGTCCTTGTCGTCATCGTGCGTAGAGAATTCCTCAATCGAATCCCTTATGCCGAAGTTGAACACCTGCAGCGCGTCCGCGCGCGAGAGGTCGGCAATGGCCTGCATCTCCTCCTGCTCGGAGATGTCGGAGATTATATCGGAGGTTGTCCTCTCGGTTGAAATCATGGACTGCACGAGCAGCAGCGAGAGCACTATCAGTATGAATGCCACGAGCGCCGTGAAAAGCGTGAAGCCTCTTTGAGCCATGCCAGATTAATGGCTGAAGGGGTATTATAATTTTGGCTTCCTCAAGTGGCTTTCCATGCATAGGCCTGCGAAGCCCATGTGTCATAAATATCCTGGAAATCGTCCGGCCCGACGCTAAGCAGTCTCGAGCTCGATTTCTGGTTCTTCGGCTCTCTTGGGTCATTGTTGTATTCATTGAGGAAACAAGAAGCCTTGTTTTTTCCAACATCCTTGCATTGCGGTATGTAGGAGGCCAGTTTTTCTGCTGCGCATTTTGCATTGCTGTGAACATCCTTGCTGCCTGCGGCGCCAAGGCTGCACCCGAACATGTAATCGCTCTTTATGTTGGGGTCATTTCCAAGCTGGCTTTTGACTATGCCGATTGAAACAACAAGCGCTTCAAGGTTCATCCCGACCGATGGTGCATTAAATGCCTGGGCCTTGTCCTTTATTGCGGAGTTTATGAGTTGGCCGAACCTTTCCCCATTGGGCTGCTTTGCAAGGTAGTTCCTCGCAATCTTCACGTGGAGTGTCTTGAGCTCTTCGGTTTTCCTGAATGCTGTCGGCATCTTTGACTCGTTATCAACTACTGGCAACAGGCCGGGCAACACCGCCCCGACCCCTTCATCAAAGCCCTGGTCTTTGCAGTCATTCAATATTAATTCTTTTTTCGTGCTGCCTGGTATGCTGTTTGCAAGGCCGAGCTTTATTTCCTTTTTGCCGTCTGCAAGGCTTGTAACCGCCACCCTATAAGTCCTGTACTTCAATATGTAATTCTGGCTCCCGGCCTCTGCTGTGAACACTTCAGGCACGTAGCCTATCCCTGCCTGTGCTATCTCCTGGTCGCGGGTAATGAGGCCGGAGTCGTAATTGCTTTTCTTGAGTTCACTGTTCAGGATCTTATCATACAATGATATGCCGACAAAGTTGGCAAGCAGGCCGAAGGCCCCTTCCTTGAACAGGTTTTTGAGGAAGAGTATCCCTCCTTTACCCCAGAATTTAGGAATCCCTTCCTTCGGGTCGATTTTTCCCTTGAGTGCGGTTGTAACCTGCGACATGCCTTTCTTCTTGAAAACCTTGTCTATGGATCTGTCAAGGGACGGATGTCTGCCCGGGTTGTCGATTGCCTCTTTTGTGAGTTCATTGAGTTTTCTTCTCATGGCGTTCACGGCCTCGTCCTGTTCGGCTTTCGTGACCTGCGTCTTGAAGTAATGCTCCTTTGAAGTGGTTGTTGTCGTCCCTTTCGGGCCGGCTTCGCTTGTGACTTTTTCCGAGATTGTCTTTGTCACTGTGGAATTAACCGTGCTGTCCACGTCCTTTACTGCTGCCTCAACAAGTTTTGTGGCGTCCTCAAGCGTTTTCCCTGTTTTGCTGGCTATTTTTTCCGCAATCCTGGCTTTACTGTCTTCAATCCCTTCAATTATGGTGCCCCCAATGCTTTCAAGTTTGTTCCCTGCCTTAAGGGATTCCCTGATTTTGGCATCAACATTCCCAAGTTCTTCACCAACCAGTTTTCTTGTAGTGCCTATATCCAGGCCTGACTTTTCCGCAATCTTCTTCGCGAGATCTTCCTTCGCTGTCGAGGTTACTTCTTTTGATACAACGTCCTTGAACGCTTGTGTCTGCGTTGTCGTGATGTCCGCCTTTGTCGGCCCGAAATCCTCAGTGGCCTTGACATCAATTCCGTCAAGCCTTGTGCCAATGGCGGTTTCAGCTTCAGTGAATGTTATGCCCATTTTTTCCGCATAGGATTCTGTGACTTTTCTCTTAAGGCTTGCCTTGGTATCGGCTTCAAGCCTCAACTTTGCCGCATCCTTTGTCGCTTCAGTGATGTTTGCGGGGCCCGAGATATCCTTTGTTACTACATCCTGTGGCACTTTGTCCACTTCCGAGAGGATTTCCTTTGAAATCGCGTCTTTTTCAATGAAACTGTTTGCGGTTGTTACATTTATTCCGCCCTTTGCCTTCGCAAAGTTGTCAAGCACCGTGCTGTCGGCGCCCACCTTGTCGACTGCCTTTGCCATTATTTCCTTCATTGCCGCTTCATTATACACGCCGCCTTTAATGTTCCCTTTTGTGCCGGCAATCAGCCCATTATCGACTTCAGCAAGGAACTTTGTCTTGAAATCATCCAGGAAGGCCGTCACTTCAGCTGCTGCCGAGCCTCCGAACGCTTCTTTGTGGAGCTTTTCAACAAGGCCGTTTGCAACTTCTTCCCCGACGATTCTGGCTTTTGAAAACCCTTTTATGCCGACGTTTGTTGCCTCATACTTTGTGGGGTCAAATGTGAATTTATTCGCAAGCAAAGTGTCCTTTACAACAGCCTGCAGTGCAAATGCCTCGGTAATGCTCGCGGTCGCGTTGCCTGTGGAAATTTCCTTTGCAACGCTCTCGACTTTGCCGCCGCTTCCCCCGCCCCCAAAGAGGCTTCCGATGAACTTGATAGGCGCTGCTATGCCGTCTATCATTGCTTTGCCGATGTCATCCACGAACTTTGCCACCGGGCTTACATCCGCCATTAGGTGGGTAAAGGGGATAACGCAGTCGCCGAGTATATTCAATAATATTATTCCGGGATTCCATCCGATTATCGGCCTTAACCCTGTTGTTATAGCGCTGGTAAGCGAGCATCCGCCGAGATATGCCACGCCCGCTTTCCTCTTTGCGCTCACGACTTCCGGCGTGTCCGTCTTCTGGATTGCCCTCTTGTTGTCAAGTATCTGGTCTGCCTTGTCAACCCTCTCCTGGGTTTCGCTCAGTTTTGTGAAATCGCTGAGGCGTATGGTTTCAGGGTCCCCCTTCCAAATGAAGGTGGCATAATAATAATCGTTTCCTTTTGTCGGCTTGAACTTATCCTTTTCCCTGACATTATTGAGGAACTTGAGCGGATGTATCCCGCAAACCTCGAGGCCAGCCTCGACTTCCTTGGGTTTTTTAGCCGTTCCTTCAACCCTTGCCGCGCCGACAGCTATCTTCTTCTCGTGCGCCTGCGCGAACTGCGCGTTCCCCTCGACGCAGACCCTAGCTTCGCCAGAGAACCTGTTGGTCTTCTGGTCGAGCTTGTCGATTGCAAGCGTAGTGATTATCTGCCCCTCATCTGTCTCCCTCTCCTTTTTGCTCTTGAAGAAAGGCTCTCCCTTTATTCCGTCGAACTGCGTGAGCTTTCTTCCGGAAAGGGCAACACTGTCCCTTATGTTGCTTGTAATAGTCAGTTCCGCGCACTGCGGGCTCTGGAATTGCACAGGCACGTTGCCTTTGACATTCACTTCGAGTGTCCCGGAATCATTCTTTGTCTTTAGCAGCATGTAGCTCTCATCCGCTCCAATGCATCCGTCCACCACGTTTTCGCGCAGGCCCTTTATTGCCTGGCCCGCATCCTTCACTATTTCCTTCTGCAGCTTCTCATCCGCGCCGATGCTCTGCCTCACGAGAGCGTTTATGGAAACCGGGCTCTCAGAAGCTGCCTTTACCATTTCAACCCTTACAACATACCCAGAACTGCTCCCCAAATCGAAGCTTAGCGCATTAGTGCCAATGGAACCCTCGACGACCCTCTGCTCGTTCCCGAAAAGCGTTTTCGCGACATCGACAGAGAGCTCCTCGAGGCTCTTATCCTTTGGCTCGACAACGCTCATCCATGTGTCGAGCTTTTGCGTCCTTGTAAGCCCTTCGTCGCGCGGCAGGAAGTTGCTCATGTTTTGTATGTTTGGCAGGCACTGCTCCGTTACCTGCCTCGAAGTTCCGCCCAGTTCATCCGAGGTGATGTCGACCACTATGTTCATGAGTTCGGGCACCAGCCTGCTGCCCTGCACAGAAACAGAGCCATTGAGCGAAACCGTGTAGCGCCCGCATCCCCTGAAGCTGTTGTTCAAAAATACCTGCCTGCTGTAACCGCCGAGGTATTCGCCCCCGCTTCCCCCTTGTATGTAATCCACCCTATAGTTCCTGATGTTCGTGTTCTTTCCCTGCAGTGCCTTTTGCAGTATTGCCGGCGAGAGGTTGTCGTGCGAGAAATAAACGAAGAATGTTTCCTTCTTAACCCCCAGCCCGTCGAATGTGCAGAACCCGCGCGCGAGGTTCTCCTGTGTGCAGTCGGACTTCTGTATTTCAGAGCTCCTGTTCTGTATCTGCTTCTCCGCATCCCTTATCTTCTCATCGAGCCTGTCAGCGAGGAAGTTCGACATCTGCACGGCATCACAATACGCGTTGTCGCACAGCGCGCTCGTGCCCGAAGCAATTACCGGGAACCTCACTTCCTTCTTGCCGCCTTCGCAGACATTGAGTGTTACGAGTTCGCTCGCGGCAGTGCCCTTTGCGACGTCCCTGCCGAGCTTGAGGTCAATTATTACCGGGCTGGATTCAATGGGCGCCCCGCTGCGCGGCAGGAAACCCTGCACATAGATTTTCACCGGTGTGCCGTTGAAGTTCTCGTGCTTTTCGAGCACCAGATTGAACTTCGCCTCGGTGCCGGGGAATATCACCGCATTCTGCGGTGCGAGCGTTAGCTTGTTGTTCCCTATTGGCGCCTGTGAAATCCCGAGCACGCGCACTTCCTCCGCGCACGTGTTCCTTAGTGTGAGTTCCTGCGCTATCGCGCCTTCGGTCGCCTTCGTGCTTATGAATGCAAAGTTGCCCGGCACAGCGGTAAGGCACTGCGCGCCTGAAACATGGGAGGTAAGTATCACTGGCCCGAAGCTGAATGTCTGGCCGTCAATTACCCCGGTGATGTCCAATTGTTTCACGTCAACGAGCGTTGTCTTTTCATTTCTCGTCGCCTGCGCAACGAGTGTTTGCGGGGGTATTATCGCCTGGCCTTTCTTGAGGAACTGTATCGGGAAGTCAGGCACAACGCGCACATCTACATTGCCCCTGTTCGTTGCGCTCGAAACCCTGAAGCTCACGTTCTCGATGTCGGCTTCGCCGGTGTTTCGTACAAAGAGCGGCACCTGCGCCGAGAGCTCCCCGCGGTCGTTCGGCCCCAAGTAGAGCTCGATGTTCCTGCTGACTTCTAGCGCATAGCGCGGGTTCCATACATAAACATCTAGGGGGATGCTCTTTGTGAAGCCTTCGCTCTTGTAGACAATGTCAAAGCCGAACCTCTGCTTTCCGGGGTAGTTCCTTATGAGCTTGTTCGAAATGCTAACCACGACTTCGCGCGTGTCGGTCCTGTTGCCCTGCACCTGATTTACCTGCGGGACGAGTATTATGTCGCCCGAGCCCACTTCGAGCCCCTGGCTGTTGCTCCCCTGGCTGGATATTTCTGGCTTGAGCGCAAGTTCCACCTGGCACTGTGCCTTATTGGCGAGCTTTGCAGTAAAAGTTTCGTTCGTTGTCGCGGTGAAGGTGTTGTACTTGTAATAGCTCGTTGGCTGGTTTGGCGGGAGCAGGTTCCCGCTCGCGCTCTTCTGGCTGCCGCCCTGCTGGCTGTATTGCCTGTCGTAGTAGTCGCGGTCCTCGAGGCCCGATGCCACATAGACCGCGAGCCGATCCTTGCTGAACTCCACACAATCAGCGCTGATTTTCGGGTTGTAATCGGCAATGACTTTCATTTCAGCGGCGACAGTAAACCCCGCATCTGTCCTGCCTTTTGCGATGATGCGAACTTCGCCGTGGTCAGTTTCCCTCTGGCCCGAATAATCCGCGGAGAGCACCACTTTCTGGCTGGCGCCCGCGCCGAGATTCGAGATTGGCGAGACCTTGATTTCGAGGCCTTCAGGGAGCGCGGTAATGGGCTTCACTTCGAATGAGAGTCCCTTGATGTTCTGCTTGGACCTGTTGATTATTTCAATGAACTTCTGCGCGTTCTTCTTCTCCTTCTGTATGACGAGCGCGGTCTCCGCCTCCGGCCACTCGAGCAACCCGTTCTTGGTAATCTCAATCGTGCCTTCGAGGGGCCTGAAGCCATCGCCATTGATTTCGTACTTCACGATTCCCGCATCGAAAGAATTCTTCACGGCGTACCTTCCGTTAGCCCCCTTTTTCCCAGAGCCGTTGCCCTTGATCGTTTGCACTATTTCTCCGTTCCTTGAAAGCCTTATCTCGGCGCCCTCCACGGGCTTTGCTTCGCTGTCCTGCACTAGCAGCACAAAGTCTTCGCCGAAAGTGACGTTCTCGGGGATTGTGCGCAGTGCAAAGGTTTTTTCCTTGTAGACGCTGAAATGGAACTGCTCGTTGATGTTTGTCTGCCCTGAAATGAGCTGGAGCGTGATGCTGCTGTTCTCCACATCATTTGCCTTGAAGTAGAGCCTAACGCCCGTCGCCTCCCTCGCCTTTGCGCTTACATTATCAACCTGTATGGATGTGTCGGAGCTGTTGTTGTCAGGGAACTGGGCGAAGCTGTCTATGCCAAATCCCTGGAACGAAATCTTGGGCTTCTGCTTTGCTGTCGAGCCTTTCACGGTGACGCTTGCCGCCTGCGAGGGCGAGAGGGTTATGTCCAGCGCGTAGAGCTCCCCGAGCACCGCCCTGAAATTTTCAGCGCTGTACTCCGAGCCGTCCCTGCGCACGAACTTGTACGAAGCGCACAGTTCGTTCGAGCACGAGGCGCTCGCCTCGAGTATCCTGATTTTTTCGCTAGAAGTTTGCGCGTAGAGCGAGGTCTTGTTTTTCGAGTACTGCTCGAGCTGCAGATCATCATCGCCCGGCTGCCTGTAATACCTATCGCCAATAAGCGACCATGCGCGGTAGTGCAGTTCCACCTCATCCGCCTTCGCGGTCTCCTTTGCCTTCGCGCGCACCTTCACTATTTTCTCCCCGCCGGAAGCGAAGTATAATTCGAGCCACTTGCTGTACCCGCCTTCGGTCCCCGAATTTTCGAAATCAAGCGCCTCGAAACCCGGTGCGGGGTTTGGAGAATAGCTCCTTCCATAAAAGCTCGATGCGCCCACAGCAGAAAACCCCGTGATGCCCGCGTCCTGCGAATCAGCAAATCCGTCGCCATCCTCGCCGAGCCTTACGTGCAAACCGTTCCTGCTAGTGCCCGTGGGGTATGCAACCTTGAATTTGAGGAAGTAATCAATCCCTTTCGAGAGGCCTTCCGCCTTGGTGTTGTCGACATTGTAAACCCCGAGGAATTCGACGAGCGGCGTTGTGCCGGCGCCCCCCTTCCCGCCCTTTGAAACCGTGACAGTGTTCTGGTCCTGCACATAAACCTCTTCGGTGAATGCCTCCTCACCAGTGCCGGTGAAGGAGACGCTCACGTACTTGTTCGCCTTGGGGTTGAATGTTATCCCCCCTTCGCCGTACTCGCCCTCGAAGAGAGAATCGTTTCCCGCAACAATTGAGATGAACCCTTCCTTCTGTTCCTTGCCATCCTCCCCAAGAACTTTCAGGAGAACCTGTGTGAACGGCTCGCGCATTGTTATGAGTATTTCGTTCTTGAACGTTTCAATCACTTTCGCGCTTGCCTCGCCGTAGAGCTTCCCCCTGGCCGCTTTCACCAAAACATTTTTGCCAAGCGGCACTAGGATTGTGAATTTCCCTGTGATGTCGGTTTTTTGCGCCGGTATGCCGAGGGGCTTCAGGCCTGAAGAGTTCTCGTCAATGAAAAAATTGAGCGAAGCGCCGTTTAGCGCTATGCTCTTCTCATCCGTAGTGTAAACCGTGAGAGAGCCTGAATTGGATGCAGTGCCCCTTTCTAGCTTGAGGTTCACCCTGTTCTTTTCGCTAAGCCTCACTTCCGCGATTGCCGGCAGGAAGTTCTCCCCCCATGCGCTAACATAGTAAGTGTCCTCGGTAGAGAGGCTCTCGAACACCACTTCACCGGCAAGGCTTGTCTGCTTTTCGGAAACGATTTCCGAGAGCGCGTTGAAGAGGTAAACGCTTACCGAATCCATGGGCCTTCCTGTCGCATCGGCAACCCCGGCAGTGAGAGCGTTCGTGCCTTTGCGCAAGTATACTTCGCGTATTGTTTCGTCCTCGCGCAGGGTCTCGTTTTCCTGCACAATGCCCGAATCGTATGAAATGTAATCCTGCTTTTCGACAACAACCCTAACCGATGTGCCTTTGGCGACCCGCTCCACCTGCTCTCCGTCGCCGTCGGTTTCAGCCCTCTCGGTTATGAGGCCATTGTCCTTGGAATCGAAAACCTTCATGTTGAAGTTGCCGAGCCTCTGCTTCGTGTCCGCGTCGAAAACGCGCACAATGAGATTCGTGTTGCCCAAAGCCGCGCTCGCCTTCGGCGCAAGGCTTATCTCGTTTGTCGAAGTGCCCTCGAATTTTGTCTCAAGTTCCTTCTGCTCGTAATTTGCCTGCGTGATTTTGAGCCGTGTCTCCCCGCCCTCTATTACGCCAGGGCAGGTGTAATTCCCGGAATCGCCCTCTATGCACTCGACGCTCCCGCTCTCGGAAAAGTAAGCGACAACTTTCGCGTTCCCTATCGCATCCCCGGTGTCCCCATCAACGAGCCTCAAGGATGCCTCGATTGGCCTTGTCTCTTTTACAAGCCTTATCTCGACGTTCTTCGAATCAGAGTCGAAGAACACCCTTTCCTGCGCCGTCTCATACCCCTGTTTTGATGCTTCGAGCATTATTTTCGCGCCCTTGCCGCGCGGCACCTTTACCACCTGGCCATCGACGAACACACTAGAGCCAAGCTGTATTTCCTTTCCGGAGCCTTCCTCGAAGGCCTTTATCGAAACCCCGCTAAGCGCCGCATTCGTGTTGTCAGTGATTGAGAGCGTTAGCGAAGTTTCGCTGCTTGAGAGGAAAAGCAGGCCGTATGAGAGAAATGCAATCAGGCAAAGCGATGCAACCGCCACCGGGAAAAATGGTATTCCGCGCTCCTCGAGGGGGTCGATTGCGGAATAAACCGGGATTCCCTTGTCCGCGAGGAAGTCCATCAGGCCGTAAAAACGCTCCTCAATGCCGGAATAGGCTTCCGCAATTTGTTCGGACAAGGGCATCCATACACCGCTTACAGTAAGAGCGTTAAATTCGCCTTAAATATATTTGTAAGTCGCAACTAATATATTAATGATAATAGTAGTCAACCTGCGGCGGGATTTGCGCTTTTCACTTTTTTGGGCGTTTAGTGAAAGAAAATCGCAATAATGCGGCCTGATGCCCTCGGCCACATCACCAACCCAACGCAAGCCCCCGCCTTTTAGGCGAAAGGTTCTTCACCCAATTTTGCCCCCATCAGCTTTTGCAGGATACCAAAAAACTTTTGGCCATTGGGAGGTTCACCTGGCGATATTGCCGGCCACTTTCAGGGCGATGATGACACTATGGACGGGCTGGCCCAAATCCTTTTTTCTAGTCAAAATCATTGAATTTATAGCAAAGCAATAAAGTAATCCGGCGGATTTTCACCGCTCCTTGCACCCTAGGGGTACGAGGCTTAGCAGGGCCCGCTCTGCCAAATGTTGCCTAGCAGGCCGCCATAAATGCCGAAAAACTTTCGCGGCCAGCTATAACTAAGTCGTAATGCCAATAGCTGATTTAGGAAATATGTAAAAAACCCGAAATAGCGGCATGTTTCATGTTCCACTTTTTGGCTAAAGTGGCACAGTTTTTGTTCCACTTTGGGAAGGTTCACAAAAAACACCTATTTTCGATATATATCGAAACCTTTATAAACATTATTTTCTAATTATTGTTGTATATGTTGAAGTCTGAATTGGCATTTCTAGAAATTTTCAAGGGCGCGAAAACGCAGAAAGAGATAGCTGAAACGCTCGGCATTTCCCTGAGCACTGTAAACAATGCTATTGAGCCGCTTGCAAGGACCGGCGCAATAGAAAAGAGGAGTTTTGGTTTGAGGCTGGTTGACAAGGAAAAGGCCCTTGCATATTGGGCAAGCGCGAGGAACCTGGAAAAAGACATTCTTTACAAAACAAGGGCAGGCTCGTCCATAACTGAAATAGAGAGGCTAATGCCTTCTGGCGTGGCTTTCACTGCGTTCACTGCCTTCAGGCTGAGATACAAAGAGGTTCCGGCAGATTATAGTGAAGTATATGTTTATGCAAATGAAGAAGAGCTTGCTGAACTGAAGAAAAGGTTTCCCAAAAAGGAAGGCCCTGCCAATTTGACTGTGCTTTTGAAGCCAAAAAACTTTACGATAGAAAAAATTGTTCCAAACGAGCTGTTGTTTGTTGACCTTTGGAACTTGAAAGAATGGTATGCGAAGGAATTCCTGAAAGCGCTGAAGCAGAAAATGGGGCTGGAACAATGAGGGAAAAAGAATTTTGGCACGAGAGCCTTACGGAAGAAAGCTGGAAAAAGCTGCAAGGGCTCTCAAAAGAAACGGAACTCACCGTAATCGGCGGCTGGGCGGTGTGGCTGTGGACAAAACAGCACAAAAGCAGAGACATTGACATAATAGTTGATTTTCGGGAACTTGCGAAGCTCAAGGAAAAATATCCCATGGAAAAAAACGACAGGCTGAAAAAATACGAAATCAAAATGCAGGGCTTTGACATTGACATTTACGTTCCGTTTTATTCAAAGCTTGCCCTGCCAATAGAAGAACTGTTGAAAGAAAAAGTGAAAATTGAGGGAATGAAAACTATTGCCTGTGAGGCGCTTTTGGTTCTCAAGCAGGGCGCGGAAATAGACAGGAGGGGCACAACCAAAGGCCAGAAAGACACGATAGACCTGTTAACCTTGCTCATTTACGCGCCGATTGATTTCAAAAAATATTTTGAAGTATTGAAAAAGCACAAAAAAGGGGAATTTGCAAAAGAGCTTGTAGGGGAGATAACGCGCTTTAACCCAAATGACTCAGAAAAATATTTGGGCGTAAACTTCAAGGAATTCTCAAAAAAGAAGAAGGGGTTGCTAGAGCAAATAAAAAAAGCGCAAAATGCAAAATGAATGGCTTTCGCTGTTGGCAAAGTTGCCGCGTCTTTTAGGCGAAAGGTTCTTCACCCAATTTTGCCCCCATCAGCTTTTGCAGTATGCGCAAAAGCTTTTGGCTCTCTGGAGGTTTACCTGGCTGCGGCCCATAGAATATCCTTGGTTAGTAAAAGATAGTTTTTTAAAAATGTCATGGGTTAGTGTACTGCATGGAAACAGAGCAACTGAAGAGGATCATTGAAGGCCAGCGCGAAGAGGTTGAGGAGAAGTTTTCTAGGGAAGAGATAATTGAAAGGGACGGCCTTGACCTTGCCAAAAGGCATCTTTCAGCCCCAAATGTGCTTGTAATTCTTGGCATTCGCAGGAGCGGCAAATCCATTTTTTCTCTTTTGCTTGCACGGGGGCTCAAACAAAAGGCAGCTTACATAAATTTTGTCGATGAGCGCCTCATAAGCATGAAAACCGACGACCTTGACAGGGTCCTACAGGCATTTTACGAGCTTTATGGCGATTTTGAGTTCATAATTCTTGATGAAATACAGCAGGTTCATGGCTGGGAGTTATTTGCAAACAGGCTCCGTAGGACAAAAAAAGTGATTGTCACAGGAAGCGATTCAAAGCTTCTTAGCGGGGAACTTGCCACGCATCTCACCGGCAGGCACATTGATTTTACTCTATACCCATTTTCCTTCGGGGAAACCGTGGGCTCTAGAGTCAATGCTTATTCGATACGTGAAATTGCCAAGGCAAAAAACGAGCTGAAAAAATACGTTGAAGGCAGCGGTTTTCCGGAATTCAAAAAATTCGGGCGGCAGATGGTGAGGGAAATTTATGGGGACATAGTAACAAAGGACTGCATCCAGAGACATGGCATAAGGGAAGAAAAAAGCTTTCGTGAGCTGGCGGCATATCTTGTGTCGAATTTTTCTTCGGAATTCACTTATTCAAAGCTTGCAAAAATAGTGGGATTGAAAGATACCAATACCGCGAAAAACTATGTGCACTACCTTCAGGAAGCCTACTTGATTGCCGTGGTTGAAAGATACTCGCACAAACTCAAGCAGCAGATAATTGCCCCCAAAAAAGCGTACTGCATTGACCAGGGGTTCTGCAACTTCATAAGCTTCAATATTTCAAGAAATGACGGCAGGCTGTATGAAAATATTGTCTGTGTAGAACTGCTGAGAAAAAAATCCAAAGAACCGGAAATCGGGATATACTACTGGAAAGACCACCAGCAAAACGAAGTGGATTTTGTGGTAAAAAAAGGAAGTAAAGTGGAACAGCTCATCCAAGTGTGCCATAATCCGGCTGATGAAAGCGCCAAAGAGCGCGAGATCAAGCCGCTGATAAAAGCCGCGGCAGAACTCAAATGCAAAAACCTGCTGATAATAACTTCCGACTATGGCGCAATGGAGAAGAAAGAAAAATACAAAATACATTACACCCCACTCTGGAAATGGCTGCTTGATGAAAATGATTGGCATGGAAACGCACAAAGGCAGGGTAAGAGGAATATTCAATAAGGGCAAAAGGGCCCTCATAGAAGAGGGCTACTCTTCCCGAATGGAAAAAAAGGCAGCCAAAGAATACGCCGCCGGCAGGATAACCATGGGCAAGGCCGCCGAAAAAGCCGGCATGGCCGTGTGGTGATTCTCCGTAAGCGGCCTCCTCGAAGAGGCCAAAAAAACATGATGCTGCTGGCCAAAAATCCGCGCATCATGCACTGAATGGCCTTGGCAGTCAGCTGTTCCTGATTGGTAGTATGCACCCTGCCCTTGAGACGAGCGCCACGTTTGCAATCCATTTCCCGTCAGGGCTTTTTGCTACGGCCAGGTTCTGCGCCTGCAGCTGTTTTGCAACCTCATCTGTCACAGGCAGGCTGCCCTGCTCTTGGGTAGTATTCCATATGCCGCCATTGGTTGTGCACCAGTCAATTAGGCCTGCAAGGTTCTGCGTTGTGATGCTTATCTGCGCGTTGGCGACGTTTGCCATGAAGTTCCTGTCGGACTCCTGCAGCTTTAACACCTGCTGCTGGCTCCCCGGGCTCCCCCCCACGCCAAAACTGTTTGCGGCATAAACGCCGGCTATGAGCCCAACAACGAGGCCTAGCACGAGCAATACTGCCCTGTTGCCGAGCACCCCTTCTGAACGTAAACCTTCACTCACTTTCCCATCCCCCCAAAGTTTTTATTGTTTAAAAATTTTAAAACCGCTTCCATAATTTTACCGCGTTCATTTTTAATGCTTTACGCCTGTGCTGCAGAAAGCCAACTGCTTCAGATGTTGGATGAATGCAACCAATGGCACAGGCGTGTCTTCCAAGCATTCAGGCAATAATTTGAAAGCCCACGCCTTTAGGCGTGGGTCTTTTTACCATTCGGGGTTTTCCCCTGTGGGACGGGCAGATTGCATTGTGCCGGGCAGGGGCTTGGCTTTAAAAAATCCCCATCCGCGGCCATCCTGCCTCAATTTTTTTTTACAAACCAACGGAAGCCTCCGCCTTTAAGCGTATGGTTCTTCACCAAGTGTGCCAGTTGCTTCCATCGCTTATCACCCTTACCCTTCCTGCCGCTGTCGTGATGTTTGCCGTTGCGTTTTCGTCTATTGCACCGCCATTGGTGTTTACGTTTATCGTGTTCGAGTCCGCCGAGTTGCTTCCGTCCTTTATTATGAACACTTTCCCAGCGCTTGCCTCGACCGCCGATGGAAGCGTGATTGTCCTCCCGGCATTTGTGTCAGTCAGTATGACAATGTAGTCATTATAGCTCACCGTGTAGCTCGCCGCAGTGGTCACAACTTTCACCGTTAACGAGCCGTTCAGGTCAAGGGTTGCTGCCGGCGTAGAGGTTCCAATGCCCACATTGCCGTCCGGTTTAGCCACGTATAAGGAAGTTGTTGCCGGGCCGGTGGGTGATATGTTCAAATCACCCACCACAACCAGCTTGCTGTTCGGGTCGTTTTCCCCAATCCCGATATTTATATCCCTGCGGTAGTCTCCAAGGACAAATGAGTTATTATCCTTCGCCTGCGCATTAAACCCTATTGCCACCGAGTTAATCATGATTGCATTTGTGTCGCCGAACCCTGCACCAGAGCCTATGAAGACGTTGCTTTGCCCTGTTGTAATGGTTCTCCCCGCTTGGTAGCCTATTGCCACATTGTTGATGTCGCTAGCTGAGGCCAATGCAAAAGTTCCAATGCTAACCTGCTGGGTACTACCACTTATATTACCAGCCTGATATCCTATTGAAAGCTTATTGTGGGAAGAATTGCTAGCTGACCCTGCATTACTACCTATCGCTGTCATGTTTCCTGCGTTGCTTCCCCCTGATGCTGCTTGATAACCTATTCCAGTATTATCCGAACCCTCTGAAGTGCCACTAAGTGCCGGTGATCCTATCCCGACATCCCTAGTTGGGCCAGTGAAGGAATTTTGCATTGCGTTCCATCCAAGTGCGACATTGCTAGAGCCAGTGGTAAGGCCATTGCCCGAACCCATCGCAATCGTCCCTATCGCTATGTTCTGGTTCGAGGTTGTCGACCGTGAAAGCGCGGACAAGCCTATCCCTATGCTGTCGCCGCCGGTTGAAAATGGCCTTCCAGCCTTATTCCCCAGGAACTGGCTGCTTCCAAGGATTGTATAAAGGA
>CAYJWI010000011.1:0-42428 GCA_964373815.1 uncultured archaeon
GGATATTGCTGGTGGAAATACAGTAATTGGTGGTTCAATACTTTCAGTCGCAACTCTATCTCACCGCATGACGCTGGCTTCCGGCGCGCACACGCTAAGGCTCGATTTCCCCTACCCTGGTTTTTTCGGCTATGGTCCAAGAGGAGGAGGCAACAAGCCGAGGTTCTACGTTTACCAGCTCACAGGCGGCTCAGGTTCAGCCAGTTCCGATGTGAATAAGTCCGCCGACACAGGCTGGTTCGGGCCAGTGGGCAACAGCCAGACCTGGACAATAAAATACAACCTTGACAGCAACGAAATTTTCGTGACAATATTCGGCGCGGATGATTCAAGGGGGAATAATGCGATAAGAGTTAATAGTGACACTATGGGGGCTTCGCAATATGGTGCCAGAGTGCAATTGGTTGATACAAACAGGATTTTTGTGCGCTTGGCAAATGACGGCTACAGGGGGCTCAATATCGCAAACACAGTCCCATGGACCGGAAGGTATATGCGCGTATTTGTAACCAAAGGGGTCGGAGTCATCTCAGCCACCGGGGCACATGATGTAAGCGGAGCCCCAGCCGGAAGCGGGCTGGACTGCCCCTTCCCGCCGCCATACCAATGCCCATAATAAAACTTTGCGGTTGCAGGCGGCAAGCTTTTGTTTTTTTATGCGGCCGCGGGCTCTGGAAGTTTTTGGACTGGGTTCAAGAAGGGTTTTATAGCGCAAGCTGCTGGATAGCATTAAATTACCTTTAATGCTTTATTGTGGCAATGAAAGCCGTTTTAGAGCGGATCCGAAGCCTTTCAATTTATGATTCAATGTTGGGTTTCCTCTTATTTCTGGGCATTGGTTCCAACCTTTACCTGAATTTTTATCTCTCGCCTAATCCTTCCCTGCTTGCAGGTTTTTTTGCAAGGATTTTTTTTGTCCCGGTTTTTGCCGCGCTGCTCGATATCCTGATAAAGCGTTTTTTGCTAAAACGCCCTTTCGCGCCCCCCAAAACCGCCCTCATTAGCGGCCTTTTTGTTGCAGGAATTATGGACCCGTCTGCCCCGTTATACGTCCCTTTCATTGCGGCCGCGTTTGCAATCCTTTCCAAGCACATTATCCGGAACAAAAGCAGGAACATCTTCAATCCCGCGGCTTTCGGAATCACCCTTTCGGTTCTTGTTTTCACCTATGCTTTCGGGATGGAGGTTTTTGCGGCATGGTGGATTGCATCCACCCCAATCGTAATTCCCCTCGGATTGTTCATTTCTTATAAGATGGACAAGCTGCCCCTCACCTTAAGCTTTTTTGTGTCTTATTGCGCCGCCATGTTAGTGCTCTTTGGCGCCTCGGCCGGTTCTCTTGTAGAACCTATTTTTGTCTCCACTTTCTTTTTTTTCGCATCCTTCATGCTCCTTGAGCCACGCACATCCCCCTACACTTTGCGTGGAATGGTTTTGGCCGGCTTTTGCGTCGGGGTTCTTTGCGCGGTTCTGCCTTTGGTTGCACTGCCTATAGATTTTACGCTTGTTTCGCTTCTTGCAATGAATGTTTTCAAGGATATTCTGGACAGCAGGCTGCCTGGCAAGTTGGCTGCGTGAATAAATCAGATTTCAAGGTATACTTTGCCGCCTTCAACCGTGGCCTTGTAGCTGGGCAGCTTTATGCTTTCAGTTGTCTTGCACTGGCCTGTCGTAACATCATATTGCCAGCCGTGCCAGGGGCACGTAACGGTGTTTCCTTCTATTTCCCCTTCCCCTACAGGCCCGCCCCTATGCGCGCAGGTTCCAAGCATTGCATATATGCTCTTGCCGACCTTAAATAGCCCGATGTTTTTGCCGTTTACATTTACCATTTTTCCCGCGCCTGCGGGTATTTCGCTCTCCTGCGCGACAAGAATTTTTGCCATTTTTATCTACAGATATGTATAGATATAATTTTTTTAACTGTTGCCTTCGATGAAACGCTTCGGCAGGCACATCTGCAACAGGGCGTCTTTTTTCCCCTCGATAAGTGCCCTTGCCTTTCTTGCAATTGTCATGGCCATTGTCGTGCCCTGATCCCCCATCGCAACAGCGGCAAATACCCCCTCATCTATCTGCCCTGCCATTGGAAGCATGTCTTTGCAAAACCCCCATGAATCCCCGAGCTTGCCCCGCTGGCGCCCTACCCTATCTCGTCCTTTTCAAAAACCGCGGACTCAAAGCCCTCTTCTGAGAGGTAGTGGGCAATTGAGATTCCTGCAATTCCGCCCCCTATGATTGCAACATCGGTATGCAGTTCCCTATCAAGCCGAGGGAACCTTTTTTCAACTGGCCAGAGCGGATTTGACTGCATGAACCAGTAACTGCTAATGTTCTTTTTATTCAAGTGGGAAGAAACAGGTTCTACTGCACAATTACGGTTCCTTTCATCATAGGGTGTACGGTGCAGTGGTATGCGTATGTGCCCGCTTTTGTGAAAGTGTGCGAATATGCCTGGCTGTTGCCGAGTGTTGAGGACTGCAGCTCATTCCCGGAATCTGATGTTACCGTGTGCGGTGCGCTGTCAAGGTTTGCCCAGGTAACGTTGTCGCCCGCTTTTATCGTGATTTGCGAAGGGGAGTATTCAAAATTCTGGATGTTGGCCTTTTGTGCCGAAGAATTTGTGTTTCCCGCGTTGTTGCTGCCGCCGTTGTTTTGGTATGCGCAGCCGCTAAGCGCGAGCAATACAAGGAGCGCCGCAACAGAAAATATAATTATTGGCTTTCGAATGCCCATCAATATACTTGCAGCTTATGATCTTTAAATTTGTTACTTTTGGATTGGCATTGTCGAAAGTCTTTGTTTTTCGGCATTTCAAATTAGGCGCTGTACAAACCAACAAGTAATATAAGCTGGGAGGGAACCTCAATCCATGAAGTAGCTCGCGGGCTTGATTTCCTCGTCCATGCCCTTCCTCTTCCGAACCGACTTTATTGTCTGCAGTTGCAATTCGCGCGGGAGCATTTCGTATCCCGCGTACTCCGCTGTCCAGAGCGCGCGGCCCTGCGTCGCGCCGCGGATGTTGCTCGAAAAACCGATGAGCTCTTTCACCGGGGCTTTCCCGATGATTATGCTCGAGTCGCCTTCCTGCCTCATCTCGGTTATCTGTGTCCTCCTCGAGCCGAGCTCCTTGCTCACAGCCCCAAGGTAAGTTTCAGGCACAGTGATTGTAAGCGTCTGCTTGGGTTCAAAAAACACCGCGTCCGCAGAAAGCATGCTTGCATAGCATCCCCTTGTTATTGTGGGGAGCATCTGCGCAGGCCCTCTGTGTATCGCGTCCTCGTGCAGTGTCGCATCCTCGAGCAGGATTATTACGCCGAAGCACTTCTCCTTTGCGAGCGGGCCTTCGTCCATCGCGTCATTGAACCCCTGTATCACGAGTTCGCGGATTTCATGCAGGGCCTCTATTCCCTTAGTGGCGTCAATGAGCACGCAGTTGTTGTGCACTGCCCAGATTTTCTTGGAAGTGTCGATGTCAAAGCCCATTTCCTGGAACATCGCTATTTTTTCCTTGTCCTTCGGCTTCACCTTGCCCTCGAAGTGGCTCTTTATCAGGTTCTGGAGGATTTCGGGAGGCACGGGCTTTGCGTAGAGCTTGAGCCTGTTGTGCTTGTTCGGGCTCTTCGCCTCGACAACCTGGGATTCCCTTGTAATTGTTTCGTGGTAGACGACAATCGGCTGCGAAACAGTTATCGGCACGTTGTGGTGCTTTTCTATCCTGTACTGGTTGATTTCGAGGTGCAGCTCTCCCATTCCCGAGAGCAGGTGCTCCCCTGTTTCCTGGTTTATTGTTGCGCGAAGGTTGGGGTCCTCTTTTGTTAGCTGCCTTATCGTTTCAATCAGCTTTGGCAAATCCTTTGTGTTTTTCGCCTCTACGGAAATCGTTATCACGGGCTCGACTTCAGTCATGAAGCTCTCGAACGGCCTCATTTCCCCGGTGCTTATTGTTTCGCCCGCATAAACGTCCTTAAGGCCGACAAGCGCGACAATGTTTCCGGCAGGGACTTCCGTTGCCTCGATAAAGTCAGGCCCCATGAAAAGCCCGATTTTTTGCGTCTGCACTTCCTTCTGGCTCCCTATGAGCTGCACTTTCATTGACCTGCGTATTTTTCCGGAATACACCCTGCCTGTTGCAATGTCCCCAGAGTGCATGTCGACGCTCACATCCGTAACCATCATTGCAAAAGGCCCGTTCTCATCGCAGCTCGCCATCGCCTTCCCGATAGGCGAATCCTTCTCGCCTTTCCATATTACCGGCATCCTGTAGGACTGCGCCTTCAGAGGGTTTGGAAGGTGCTTCACAATCATTTCAAGTATCGCTTCGGTTAGCTTGCTTTTCTTCGAGAGCTCCTTCTGGTTGCCGGTTTTGAGGTATTCGTAGACCTGCTTGAATGAAATCCCCGTGCTCGCCATCCTCGGCACTGAAACTGCCCACTTGTTGTAAGCGCTGCCGAAAGTGACAGAGCCGTCCTGCACCTTCACTGTCCAGGATTCCTCGAATTCCTTTGGCACGTTTTTCTTTATGAGCGAGTTTACGTGCGCGATGGTTTTCACGAACCTCTCCTGCATCTGCTGCTCTGTGAGCTGCAGTTCGTTAATGAGCCTGTCGACCTTGTTTATGAAAAGCACGGGCTTTACGTATTCGCGTAGGGCCTGCCTTATGACTGTTTCAGTCTGCGGCATCACGCCTTCAACCGCATCAATGACAAGTATTACCCCGTCAACCGCCCTCATGGCCCTTATTACTTCCCCGCCAAAGTCCACATGCCCCGGGGTGTCGATTAGGTTTACAAGGTACTCAGTGTCCCCAATTTTGTGCGGGAGGGAAATGTTTGCCGCATTGATTGTTATCCCGCGCTCCTGTTCCTGGTCCTCAAAGTCCATTACGCGCTGCTGGCCTGCGAGCTCCTCGCTCATGAGCCCGGATGCCGCGATAAGAGAATCCGCGAGCGTTGAATTATGCACAACAATTGTTTCCGCAACAAAATTTCTTGTTTGCGGAACGCTGAAGTCATACACTGTTTCTTCAAATCCCTCTTCAATCGAATCAACCTGAATAAAACATAATTTTGAAATGTCAACATGGTGCTGCATCCCCTTCCCTTTCATTGTGAGAATCAGTTTTTGATATGTGGCTGCTGTTGGCACATAATTTTCATTTTCATACTTATAATAATGGTGGCTTATTTCATTTTTTGATATTCCGAGGCCTTCTCTTGCCTCTTTGAGCCCCTGCATTGGCACAAGGTCACATACTATGCTGCCGGTTGCATTCTTTGCAAGCTTTGTTGCTTTTGCCATTTTCTCCGGCAGGAAAAAACCAATTTTTTGAACAAATGCTTTCGATGATTCTCCACTGATTGAAATTGTATTGTCGCTTTCTACTATTGCGGCGCAGCCAACTCTGCTCAGAAGCAACGGAAGCTCGCTTATCATTTGGTTGCTAACACTTGTAAGTGTAATTGCGTTTCTCCCTTTTTCTACTGTGCCATCACAATCAAAATATCCTCTTAAAAAAGATGCGGCAAATTCTGATGGGGATTTTTGCAAAAATTTTGATATTCTCACATTATGCGCTTTCTTTTTTAGTGGATAATCAAAAAGGGCATTCAGGAGCATTTTGAGGCTCTTACTTGCACCAACTTCTGCTGTCTGCCCCCATTCCGGATAATATCTGTCATAAGTGCTAATTCCGTGCTCTTTGCATATTCTTTTGAATTCACCCCCAAGCAGCTTTTTTCCGGCAACTAGCTTATTGCCAGAGCCACCCCCAACCATTAAGCCTGCTGCATAAAAGATGTCCCTAAAATTTGGCACCCATCTTATATATGATCCGCCTTTAATTGCAACTCCAAGAACCCATTTACTCAATACTTCTTGCGGCACGCCAATTTCCCCGCAGAGCAACAGCAGATCATTCAGGCTGTATCTCCCTTTTTTAACTCCGGCATAAAACGATTCAGGTGTTAGCGGGGTGCGTATTTTGCTGCAAATTTCTCCAAGCCCACGCTCCCTTATTTTTTTCATCAGTATTTTTTTACCATCTTCATTTATTTTTGCGTAGAATTTTTTTTGCGCAAGCAGCTTCAGGGATTCAAGGCTCAAATCAATTTCGGAAACAGTTTCGGCTTCTCTTATAGTTACTATTCTGCTTCCTATGCTCAGGTCTTTTGCTTGGGTGTAGGAGAATTCATTTCCATCAAAAATGAGGTACTTATGTTCAGGGGTTGTTGTTATCCGTGCTCCGTTTCTTGCAGTTATGCTCAGCACTTTTCCGCCTTTTAGCTTCCAGGCATGTGAAATTTCCTTGACCACAATTTTTCCAGACTCTTTTTCAACTGAAAAAACTTTGACATGTTCATTTAGCGCATAAACGGTTTCAGATTGGTTTTCCTTTACTTTTGTTCCGGTAAGAGAGGCTCGTTCAAACAGCTCATCTGCGCGTTCAAAAGACCCATCTGCAAGTTGCAGCCTTGTTGAAGGCGAAACGCACTTGCCATGGTCTATGTGCGCCACAATTCCCATGTTCCTGATGTTCTCCCTTTTGTTCATCAGCTTTTCGGCAAGCTTTACCACGTCCTCTTTCTTTGCCATCTTAGAATCAGCCCGTCTACCTTGAGGCCTTCGCGATCCTTTCCATCTCGTCCCTTCTCTTTACGGAAAAGCTGGCGTTCTCCTCGTTTGCTGTCGCGATGAGTTCTTTTGCGAGCGCTTCCTCTGCGCTCACCTTGCTCTTGAATGAGCCTGAAAAAGTCGCAAGCGCGAGGTTCTTTAGCGATTCATCCACTTTCTTCAAGGGCGCGACATCAACCGAAACAGTGTAGGAAACCCCGCCTTTCTGTATCCTTGTGGTATCTTCCCTAGGGCCAGCGTTCTGTATGGCGTCAACGAGAACCTGGAGTGGGTTTTTGCCTGTCCTCTTTTCAACAATGTCAAACGCATTCTCGACAATGTGCATTGTCTGCAATTTCTTTCCGCAGCCTCCCCTTCCCCTTATGTACTTTCCGGAGAGCTTGCGCTTTCCCTGCCCGCTTCTCATGAGCTTGTTTATGAGCCTCTCGACAATCGAAAGGCTGCCTTTCTCAAACCTGTGCCTTGTGCCTTTGCCGAAGGTGTGCGGTATTTTTTTGCTGCGCAGGCTCACATGCCTTGTAAGGCTCGCATCCCGAATGACCACTTCGGACGGGTCCCATTTCCCGAACACGAGGAATGATTCGCCTTTCTCGGTTTGTTCAGCAGCCATGAAAATTACCTCTTCCCCTTCTCCACGGCGGAAAGGCCCGCCGCGAGACCTGCACTATCTTCGGCCACCGGCCTCGATAGGGCTTGCTTCGCACTCAAAACCATTTCATTACCTCTTTACCTTCTCCTTCTTCCCTGTCCTTAGCATTTCAAGCGCAATGCCGTTAACGTGAGTTACCCTGTACTTCACTCCCCAAAGGTCCCCCTTCGGGCCTCCCTGCGCGCCGCCGATTCCCTCAACCATTACCTCATCGTGCTCATCAATGTACTTTATCGCCCCGTCCTTTGGCGCGAGCGCTGTGAGCTGCTTGCCGTTCTTTATGAGCTGCACCCTCACGCATTTCCTGATCCCCGAGTGCGGCTGCTTTGCCGTAACCCCCCTCTTCTCAATCACTATCCCCTTTGCCTGCGGCGAGCCTTCCATGAGATCGCCGTGGTCGTCGTGCATGCGCGCGCTCATTTTCTTCTTCCAGCGCCGATCCTTGCGCCTCCACTTCTTCCTCTTTTTTTCAAGCGCCCTTGCGGCAAATTCACCAGCCATTTAAAACCAACATCCACCGTTTACCTTATCCTTACTTCCTCAAGCCCATAATTCCTTTTCGCGAGCTCTTTTACCTTCCTAAGCCTTCCCATGTTCTGCAGCATTATCCTCTTGTTCTCCGGGTCTGCGTGTATTACAGCGATTTTCCTCTCAGCTGTCTCTTTTATCTCGACTTTTTCGATTTTTGCCCTGAAAAATGCCTTCTCCAAAAACTTCTCCGGCTCCTCTGCGTACTCGAAAAGCTCTATTTTCTTCCCGAGCTTTTTTTTCATCAATTCTACCGTTTGGCCGTTCTTGCCTATTGCCTGCCTCATGCCCTTTTCCGGCACGAGGAAGACCACTGTCTCCCCGTCCACAAAGCAGTCCTTCGGGCTTACCTTTGCCATGTTGTCGAGCGCGTTCATGAGCTGTATCTGTGCAGGGCCCAGTTTCAATTCATCACTCTTTTGATAGTTCCAGCGCCCTGCTCTTGCCCGCGTCCTCTATCACCATCGCGCTGATGGCGAAAGGCTTTCCGCAAACGCTCCCGAGCTCTATGCCGTTCCCTTCGAACACGAAATGGGGTGTTTTGCCGTTTTCGGCGAAAGAAACAAGCTTTTCCATTGAAAGTCTGGGCGCGTTTTTCGCAATTATTATTAGCTTTGCAGAACCGTTTTTAAGGCTTTTCTCCGACTCCCTTGCCCCAAAGCCCACTTTGCCGGTGTCCACCGCCCTTCTTATTTCCCTTGGTGCATCGACTTTTGCCATAACAATCAACCAATGTAAAATGCCCCTAAAAGAAGACCTTACTCCGCATAACGCTTCTCAAGGCTTATTATTCTACAAATACTCATCCATGAAGCTTTAAAAAACGTAACCTTGGCAACTGGGTGGTTTCGGAGAAAGCAATCCCCCCAAGACTGCAACGGCTTCATTTCTTCATCACAAGGCTCACCCTTCCGGTCCCGACCTTTATCGGCTGGCCCACGATTATGTTTTCGACGACGCCTTCGAGGTTCTCGACTTCGCCCGAAAAGCTCGCTTCGAGCAGGTGCTTTACCGTTTCCTCGAACGATGCCCTTGCGAACGGCGATGACTTGCCCCTCGTAATCCCCGTCCTCACGATTCCGCGTATCTCGCCGTCCCATGTCATGAGGTCTGCGAGCAGCATTATGTGCCTTATGTCAATTGCAATCCCGTTCTCCTTGAGAACCCCCGAGAGTTCGTGCACTACCGCCATTCTCCCCGCCTCTATTCCGAGGACCTTGCTTATTTCCTTTATGTCGTTTGTGGTGGTCCTCTTGCCGTCGATTTCAGGGACCTTGACTATCGCCTTGAGGTTTGTCCCCCTTGTCTTTATCACGGTCTCGCCAGCATCGTCTTTTGAAATTATCACCTTCTCTATCCCGCGCACTCCTTGGATTCTCGTGTTGCGCAGCTTGTTCAGCGAGCGCCTTATCTTTAGCAGCGACTCGTTCTTGAAAACGAAATCAATGGTGTTCTTCTCCTTCTTCCTTCCCTCCTTTTTCATGTGCTTCTCGATTTTTGAGACAAGCTCTTCCATGTTAACGTTCCGCAGGCTTATCGCTTCCCTGTCAAGCTCGATGGAAACTTTCCCCTTGGAGAGGTCTTCTGTCACTTTTATGACATCGTCAATCCTCACATCAATGAGGTTTTTGGCGAATGCCTCGAGCTTCTCTGCGTCCTTGCGCAGCTGCACATCAGAAATGTAAATAGTCATTGTCGGGTATTTCGCCTTGCTCCTTCCGTCGACTATTTCCTCAACCCTCTGTATCCCGGAGCCCACCGAGACTTCGGCGGAGCCCGCGTAGTGCTTTGTCCTAAGTGTTAGCTGCGTGCCCGGCTCCCCGAGGCTCTGCGCCGTGATGATTCCGACAGCCTCCCCGGGCTCGACCTTGAGGCTCTCGAAGTGCCGGATTACGCTCTCGAGCAGCTTTTCCTTCTCCTTTGCCTTTACGTTGAGCTCTTTGGTCACTTCCTCGAATTCCTGCATGACTTTTTCAGGCAGGCCTTCCTTCGCGAACAAATCCCCCTGCACGTAAACCCTTTCATACTCAGGCTCTTTTTCGACCGGCTTTTTCGGCGCCTTTTCCTTCTTGGGCCTTGCAGCCTTTGCCTTCTTCTCTTTTTTTGCGGCCATAACCATTCACCCCTTGCTCCTGAGTTTTTCAAGTTCCCTCTTAACTGAAACGCTCTTGCCCTTGAACGCCTTTTCAGGGAAGACCCCGTCCTCCCCGTACTTGTACTGCACTATGTTCTTGTTCGCGGTCCGAACTGTTGTGTCGTTGTTGACCACAAGGTCCTTTAGCGAGTTCGCGAGCCTTCTGTACAGATAACCTGAAACCTTTGTGGACACTCCCGTGTCTACTTCCCCCTGCCTTCCGCCCATCGCGTGGTAGAAGTATTCCTTTGCCTTCATGCCTTCCATGAAGTTGTGGTAGACGAACCCGCCTGCATCGACGCCGACATCGTTTCTCCTGTTAAGGCCGATGAGCCTGTTCCTAAAGCCCCTCTTCGGCCTTCCTTCCCTCACGGAGGCCTGGCCCCACATCCCTGAGAGGTTTGTGAGGTTTAGTATCGAGCCCCTTGAGCCTGAAAGTATCATCACGTTGCTGTTAAAGCTCGGCTTTTCGACCATGACGCTCTCGACAGTCTCCTTCATTATCTGCTTCTGGATTTTTTCCTTCGCGCCTGCGGCATTCCTCATCATGGCGATTTCGAAGCTCTCCTTGTAAGTCCTTCCGGGCAGCACTTCGGTCGTGCCCTTGTGGAACTTCTTTACATGGTCTTCTGCAATCTCCTTCATTTCCTCGACCGCCTTTTCGCGCACCCTGAAAGTCTTATGGCTCGTGCCGTATTCTTCAAGGCTCACTGTCATCCCGACCTCTGTTATGAAGCTCGAGACTATTTTCGATATCTTGTCGTAAAATTCAGTGAGCACGTGCGGCGGGTAGTCCCTTGCGAGCGCGTCCACGAGCTTCCCTTTCCCTTCACCAAGGCTCATCGAGTCGATTACCCCGCACTTGAGCATTCCGTTCTCGATTTTCACTATGAGGTCGTTTTCCTCCGGGTCTTTTAGCGCAGGGTGGTTGTGGTCGAGGCTTTTTACGTGGTTGAAGAACCTTGTCTTGTATTCCATGTTCAAATCCTTCGGCAAGAGCTGCGAGAAAATCAGCTTTCCGCTGTACTTGTCCTTGCCCAAATCAGCTTTCGGCGCATGCTCCATCCCCATTATCTGGAAGAACCGGAATGCCTGCTCCTTTGTGAGCACTGTCTGCTTGAGCGTGAGGATGAAGCACCCGGACACGCCGTCCTCGTCAAGTATTATGACCGGCGCACCGTACCTTGGGGAAATGAACTGCTTTTCCACGAGCATTAGTTCTGAAGCTTCCGCAATCCCCTCTGGCGTTTGCGGCACGTGCATGTTCATCTCGTCCCCGTCGAAGTCCGCGTTGTATGGCTTGCACACGATTGGGTTTAGCCTGAATGTCTTGTCATCCATGATCCTCGCCCTGTGCGCCATCATCGAGAGCCTGTGCAGCGATGGCTGCCTGTTGAAGAGGACAATGTCGCCGTCGCGCAGCTTCCTCTCCACCTTGTATCCGGCATCGAGCTCCTTGATTATGTCTTCCTTGTTGGTCTCGACGACTTTTTTCCTCATGCCATCCGGCCTTGCAACATAAATCGCCTTGTCATCCTTTACAAGGTCCTTGCACAAATCGAGGTTGCTCTTTGTGACCATTTCGGGAACAGTCATGTTGTCCGCGATTTCCCTCGGAACCCCCAGTTCGTTAATCGAGAGCATGGGGTCCGGGGTTATGATAGACCTCGCTGCGAAGTTCACCCTCTTTCCTGTGAGGTTGTATCTGAACCTTCCCTTCTTTCCCTGCAGCCTCTGCACGAGTGTCCTTAGCGCCCTTCCACTGCGATGCTTTGCTGGCGGAACGCCCGCGGTGTTGTTGTTGAAGTAAGTGGTGACGTGGTACTGGAGCAAATCCCACAAATCCTCTATTATGAGCTGCGGCGCCCCCGCATCTATGTTGTCCTTTAGCCTGATATTAATTCTTATGATGTCGACAAGCTTGTGGGTAAGGTCGTCTTCGCTCTTTATCCCAGATTCGAGCGTGATGCTTGGCCTCAAGTTTATCGGCGGGACCTGGAGCACTGTCATCACGAACCACTCCGGCCGCAGCTTTCCTTTCTCGTAGCCGAAGAACTCGATGTCCTTGTCCGGGATTTTCTCCATCCATTCCCTTATCTCGGTTGGGTAAATCCTGTCCTTGTCAATGTAAAAGTTTGTGGGCTTGTCGAGGAGCACGATTTTCCTTTCGCTGCTGCAGTGCGGGCACTTCTTCGCCTTCTTTGTCCTTACCAGGATTTTCTTGCCAATGTCAATCGACGGGTCGCCGATGTAGGCGCGCAGCTGTTCGAGCTTGTCATCCGGGATTGCAATCCTTCCGCATCCCCTGCACGTTGCCTGCATGAGGGCTTCGAGCTTCTTTCCGAATTCGCTGTGGGAGACAGGCCTTACGAGCTCTATGTGGCCGAAGTGGCCGGGGCATTTCTTCATGGTGTTGCCGCATGTCTTGCAGCGCAGCCCCGGGTTTATCACCCCGAGGTGGTTGTCCATAAGGCCGCCTTCCATTGGAAAGCCGTCCTTGTCATAAGTCTCCGGGCTCTTGGTCTCTATCGCAGACATCTTCCTTACCTGCTCTGGCGAGAGTATCCTGAACTCGATTCCCTTGATTCTTTTCAGCAGCATTTTTTTTCACCAACTTTTTTCCAAAAATTTTTCCATTCCAAAATTATACCTTGTCCGTAAGTATCAGTCTAGGATAAACCCCGAGCGCCTTGAGTTCGTCGAGCAATAGCTTGAACCCGTAGCTCATCTCCACAGGGTAGATTTTGCTGTCGTTTGCCTCGAGCGCCCTCTTTGTCTTCCTTATGTGGTCCTCAAAGCCGATCACTCCCGCGGTTTCCGAAACCCACATGGTGACCTTGTCTGAATCGTCAATGAATTTTTCCTGCAGCAGCATCGCGGCCCCGTGGCCGACGAGCGTTTCTCCTTCCATCTCCCCGAACCGCAGGCCGCCTTCCTTCTCCTTCCCTTCTGTTGGCTGCCTTGTGAGTATCTGCACAGGCCCCCTTGCCCTTGACTGTATCTTGTGCGCTGTCATGTGGAAGAGCCTCCTGTAAGCCACAATCCCTGTAAATATTTCGCCCTTTATCCTCTGGCCAGTGGCCCCGTCGTAGAAGACTTCCTTCCCGTTCCTCTTGAATCCCGACTTTTCTAGCAAACCCTCTATTTCCGCCTGCGGGGTCCCCGTGAAAGGGGTCCCGTCAATCTGCATCCCCTTGAGCGCCGCCGCCTTTCCGCCCAGCATTTCGAGCAGGTGCCCTATTGTCATCCTCGAAGGCACAGAGTGCGGGTTTAGTATGAGGTCGGGCTTTATCCCGTCGGGGGTGAATGGCATGTCCTCTTCCGGGACTATGAGGCCCACGACGCCTTTCTGGCCGTGCTTGGAGCTGAACTTGTCCCCTAGCGCCGGTATTCTCTCGCTCCTCACTTTGACTTTTATGAGCTTGTTTCCCGCGTCGGATTCAGTGACAAAGACCTTGTCCACGTTCCCTTCCTTGCCTTTCCTGATTGTAACAGAAGCTTCCCTTCTCTTCTCCTGCACCACGCCGAATTCGTTTATCTCTTCCAAAAACCTAGGAGGGGAGGTTTTCCCGATTATGACTTCGTTTTCCGCGACCGTTGATTCGAGTTGTATGAGCCCGTCTTCGCCGAGCTTCTTGTAGGCAGGCTCCCCGAGGTGCCCGACAGTCTCTATTGGCGGGATTTCGAACTTGTCTATCTGGCCGCCCGGATAGCGGTTCTCCGCGCTCTCGTAAGTCCTGAGATAACTGCTCCTTCCAAGGCCCCTGTCCACTGCGCCCTTGTTTAGCACTACCGCGTCGAGGATGTTGAAGCCGTAAGGCATTATCGCAACAACGAAATTTTGTATGTCGGGCCTCTTGCTAAGCCCCACCATGTCCATTGTCTTTGTCTTGACAAGCGACTTCTGGGGGTAATACATGAGAAAGCCTTCGGTGTCCGTCCTAAGGTTTATGTTGCTCGCGCCAAAGCCCTGTGCCTGCTTGAACATTTTCGCGCCGTGCAAGACCTTTCCTGCCATGTCGTGCTCGAGGTAGGGTATTAGCGAAGTTATGATGCTAAGGATCGTTGCCGAATCTATTTCAATGTGCGTGTGCTCTTTTGTGAGCTCTTCTTGCGCGGAGGCGATGAACGCGTTCTCCTCCTCTTCCGCATCGAGGTATTCGATAAGGCCTTTTTCAATAAGGTCGTTCCATGTGAGCTTGCCGTCCTTTAGCTGCTTGACGTGCTCTTCTGTGATGCGGAGCTTGCCGTTCTCGACGACAAGAAGGGGCCTTTGCACCCTTCCGGCGTCCGTGTTTATGTAAACTTCATTCGTGTCGTCGTGGTATGCGACATTTATCTGCTCGGAGAGCTTGCTCTCGCGCCTCCTGCCGATTATCTCCTTCGTTAGCTTGAGTGGGTCATTGTGAAAGCCTATGAGCCTTCCGTTGATGTAGACCTTTGCGTTCTTTGCCGAATCCGCTGCCATAACAAAAACCTTTTTTCCTGCCCCAAACCTTTCCAAAACTTTTCTTCAATTTTTCCCATTTTCTTTTTTTACACACTTCTGCTTTCCATCCTGTTTTTTTGCCTTCAATCTTTTCATCCATTTTTTATCTGCGCTTAGTCACTTCAGCTTAATTCCCACAACAGTTTGCGGCTGTTGGGTGCGACAGCCCATACTTTGCATGGGCTTTGTTCACTTCGTCCACAGCTTCCACTTTTTCACCTTACTTTAACTTCACTTCCATGTCCTTCAACAATTTTTCAATCGGCTCTTCCTCGTTCTCGGTTGTCACCTGCGCGAGCAGGGCGAGGTTCTTTACAAGCCCGCACTGCGGCCCGTCAGGGGTTTCAATCGCGCACAGCCTTCCCCAGTGGGTGCCGTGGACGTCCCTTGCCTCATAGAGTTCCCTGTTCTTGTCAAGAGGGCTCTTTACCTTGCGCAAATCAGTAAGGGGCGAGATGTAGTTGACGCGGTCCATGAATTTTGAAACGCCCGTCGCCCTTCCAATCCAGTTGCCCGTGCTCATCGCAAACCTTATCCTTTCCGAAACCGCCCCGGGCCTTACGATGGTTGAAATGTTGAGCTTCCTTCTCCTCGTAACTGTCCTGTCAATCTGGAATTTCAAGTCTTTTATGAAGTACTTGAAGCTGTACCTGAAGAGGTGCTCCATGAGTTTTCCTGAAAGCTCGAGCCTCTTGTTAGCATAATGGTCCTTGTCATCCTCTTCACGCAGGTTGTATGCCCTCTCGACCGCTTTTGTTGCCATCATTACCAAGTAGTAAGCCTTTGCGAGCCTGTTCTTCGAATCCTGCCCTATGTGCGGGAGCAGGAACGCGTCGATAACTTCCTGCGCCCTGCGCAGCCGATACTCCTCGACCTGCCCGGGCGCCACGAACTTTCCTATCTTGTCGAGCGCTTCCTTCTCGCTTTTCACGAGCAGGTTCTCGTTGTTGATTAGGACATCGTTTTGTATTTCCTGCTGGTCGATGAACGCTTCCTGTATTGCCTGGGTTGTCTTGAGGCCGAGCGCCTTTAGCAGAACGAAAAGCTTTAGCTTGCGCGGCGATGCCGGGAATGTCACATTGAGTATTCCGTCGGGGTTCCGGATTATCCTAACCCTTCCCTTGAACGCGCCCCTTGTGCTTATGACTTCCGCGACAATCTTGTCTGTCTGCTCGGAGACAATTACCCTGTCAGATGCGAGCACTTCCTGCGTCATGAGCGCTTTTTCGGAGCCGTTGATTATGAAGTACCCGCCAAAATCCATCGGGTCCTCGCCCATCTCAATGAGTTCCTCTTCAGTCTTGCCGTTGAGCCAGCACAGATTGCTCTTGAGCATCACCGGCAGCTCGCCGATATAAGTTTCCTTGCGGTCCTGCTCGACGTCCCTTCTTAGCAGCTTCATTGTGAGATAGATAGGGCTCGAGTATGTCCTGTTGCGAAGCCTCGCCTCTGCGGGCAAGAACCTCTGCCTCGGGCTTCCGTCGGCCTCGACTATCCTCGGCTTGAAGACGTTTATCTTGTCGAACTCGACGCGCACCTCCTCAATCTTTGGAGTCACTTCGTTGTTCTCGTGAATGATTTGCGGGAGCTTCTTTTCCACGAACTGGTTGAAGGAATCAATCTCCATTTTGGAAATGTTCCTGTCCCTGAAATAAGAGTTTATGACTGCCCAGCCGTCAATCACTTCAAACCACTACCCTGAAGTAGACTGTTGTGCCGGCCGTGATGCTGGCCCTTGTGATTTTTATTAAATCGCCCCTCTTCGCGCCGATTTCTATGGCTGCTGGGTCGTCTGAGAGGATCTGCGGGAATTTGTCGGGCGAGGAGCCGAGTTTTCCTGTAACTTCCTGCACTTTTTCGGCAGGCACTATTTCATGCTTGGGCACAGAAATATGCCCGGCAACGCGTTCAAGGCCCAAGTGAATCCAGCTCCCAATCCCTTCCGTGAGCCCTTTGGAACGGCATTTAGGCGGCAATGTGCCCATTATATGCGCTTTAAACGCAAAATGCACGCCCAATGCTCTTTGTTGAAGTCCGTTTGGCTTTTGGAAAAATCGCTAAATGTAATCCTGAATTACTTAAAGTATTAAGGAAAGTGTTTTAAAAGGGACAGAGGTCCCAAAAAAGCTTATAAATTTTGCCAAGGGGGCTGCAAGCACCACCAACCCAAAACCGCATCTTAGCCTTCAGGCCAGCTTCTCCACCGCCCAGCCAAGCCTTTCGCTCTAGGCGCGGGTTCTTCACCCCCACTCACCTACTCTTTTCCGTTACGCCACCCTTTTTTAAGTAATCGCTGGGGTTTTATGTAATGAAGGAAGAAAACCTCGGCCTCGCGCTCCTGCTCGCAAAGAAAGCCGGGGCCCACGGAAAGCTTTCAGTTTCCACTTCCGCTCTCGCCTCGCTCACGGGCTTTTCCCAGCAGTCGATTTCGAGAAAACTTCGCGAGATGGAAAAGGACGGCGTGATTTCAAGGTCCGCCTCGAATGCCGGGATACAGGTCGCATTCACGGACAAGGGCAGGAAGGAACTCGAGTCGCTCTACCTCGAGCTCGGAGAGGTTTTTTCGCGCAGCGAAAAGCCAACCCTTAAGGGCAAAGTTGTCGACGGCCTTGGCGAAGGCACGTATTACACCTCGCTTCCCGGCTACAAGAGCCAGTTCCGCGAAATTTTCGGGATAGGCATATTCCCAGGGACGCTAAACCTCGAAGTGAGCCCGGAGGAGCGCAACATCTTCACCGCCTCGCTGCCGATCAAAGTGAACGGCTTTTCCACAAGCGAGCGCACTTTCGGCGGGATTGACTGCTGGAAGTGCGTAGCCGGCGGAAAAGCGGAAGCCGTTGCCATCCTTCCGCACCGCACGAACCATCCGCAGAACATAATAGAGCTTGTTGCTCCGTTCAGCCTCCGCAAAAAGCTTTCGCTAAAGAACGGCTCGATTGTCGAGCTGGTGAGGAAATGAAAACGCCTTTTCCTTTCTCTTGGAATGGGAAGGAAAAAGCTGTGCCAAAAAAAGGGAAACGTGTGATGCCAAATGAAAATCGCAATCGTTGACACGATGTTCTCGCGCGGCGAGATGGGAAAAGTCGCGCTTGAAACAATCCGGAAAAACGCGAAAGCTAGCGGCTGGAGAGTTGAGGTTTTGAGAAAAACCGTCCCCGGGATAAAGGACATCCCTGCCGCAATGCTCTCACTGCTAGAGCAGGGCTGCTTTGCGGGCCTTGCGCTCGGAATGCCGGGCAAAATGCCGATCGACAAGCAGTGCAGCCACGAAGCCTCGCTCGGCATACAGCAGGTGCAGCTGATGACCCACAAAACCGTCCTGGAGGTTTTCGTGCACGAGGACGAAGCCTCGCGCGACGAGGAATTGGCGGCGATAATGAAAAACCGCGCCTCGAAGCACGCGCTAAACCTGCTCTGGATGCTCTTCGCCCCGCAAGAGCTCTCCTCACGCGCTGGCTCTGGGGAGAGGCAGGGGAAAGAGAACGCCCCGAAACTCAAGTTGTGAAGATTGAATTGTTGTTTGAGGAAAACATTGGCGAAAAAGAAAGGGAAAACGGATGGGTGTTGCAGATGAAAATCGGTATTGTAATAGCGGATTTCCATAAAAAAATCTCCTCGGAGATGCTAAAGCACGCGCTCGCGGCCGCAAAGAAAAAAAAACTCGAGGTTGTCTCTGTTGTAAAGGCCACCGGCGCTTTCGATTGCCCGCTTCCCCTCAAAAGGATGCTCGCGCGAGAGGACATCGAGGGGGCGGTTGTGCTCGGCGCGGTTGTGCAGGGCGAAACCGCACACGATGAAGTGGTGGCATACACCGCCGCCGGAAAAATCGCCGAGCTTTCGCTCAAATTCGACAAGCCGGTCGGTTATGGCATCTGCGGGCCGCGCATGACAAAAGCGCAGGCGAAGGCACGGGCGAAGGGTTTCGCTCTCCGGGCAATCGAGGCTCTCGCAAAGGCCTTGGGGCCATGACACCATTTTTTTAATTCTTTGGGCAACAATACAATTCGATGCCGAATGCCCTGCTAATGGAGCTTTCAAGGCTCAAAAACAACGGCGTTTCCAAGAGCATAGAGTCGCGCTACAAAGAATTCAAGTCTTTCGCCTCTAAGTCCGAAGAGGACTGGTTTTCTGAACTCTGCTTCTGCTTAACAACCGCGAACTCGAGCGCGCAGATGGGCCTTAAGGTTCAGGACGCGCTCGGCTTTGAAGGCTTTTACAATTTCCCGCAAAAAAAGCTCACGCAAAAATTAAAGGGCCTGGGCTATAGGTTCTACAACAAGCGCGCGGAGTACATAGCCCTTGCGCGGAAGCATTTCGGGATAAAGGGGAAGCTGGAAGAGTTCGGGGCCGACCGCGAGAAGCGCGCATACCTAGCCGAAAACGTGAAGGGTTTCGGCTTCAAGGAGGCTTCGCATTTTTTGCGCAACACCGGCCATGACAACTGCGCAATCCTCGACAGGCACATAATAAGGCTCATGCACGAGCACTCGCTCATAGGTGAAATGCCGAAGTACATAAACGCGCGCAATTATTTTTCAATCGAATCCGCGCTCGACGTTTTCGCGCGCAAGGCGAAGATGAACCATTCGCTGCTAGACCTCTACCTCTGGTACATGAAAACAGGGAAAATTTTGAAGTAGGTTGCGAAGCACAGTCCATGCACAGCATGGGCTTCCGCACCCAACCAACCGAAACCTCGGTTGGACAGGTGTCCTGCTTTCAGCAGGACTAGCCCGGCCGAAGGCCGTGCACCTTACCGCCGCAGGTTTGCGGCGAGCCGGAACTGTTGTGGTACATGAAGGCCGGTAAAGTCTTGAAGCAGGTTTCTGTACATCCAGGCTACTTTGGCCTGATTACCTGGATTTGGATTTTTTTGGATATGTCGAATGCGAGCGGAAGGTCGAGGTTGGCCCCGACATACCACCTCATGTTTTGGTAGCCGGCGTCCTGCAGGAAATTTACTATTTTTCCCGCCATGTTGTCCCCGAGGTCGAGTTTTGGGTAAACATTGTCAGGTATTACTATGCTGAAATTGTAGGCAAGCGGGCCAGAAGGCGTGCTGTACTCCTTTTCGCCGTCGAGGTTTTTCTCTATTTCGGAATATTTCTGGGTCGTTGTGGTGGTTTTGCCGGCGCTCGTTGAGCGGACTTCGTTTTCGCCCCAGAACTTGGCGAACACGCCCCTTGCCTTCAACGGCTTTTTGAGGGTTAGCTGAATTGTGCCTTGTATTGTTTCGCCTGGGCAGAACTCAAGCTTGTCCAGCTTCAACTCAATTTTGCCTTCGAAGAGCCCCAGCATTTTTTTTGCCCCTTTCCTACTTCCCGCGCATCCTTCTCGTTTCCGCGAAATAGCCCCATGCCTTGTCAAGGTCGGATTTCTCCAGGTCCGGCCAGAATTTTTTTATGTGGTAGTATTCGGAGTAAGCGCTCTGCCAGAGCAAAAAACCGCTCTTCGCCTCGCGGTCCGCCTCCTCTTCGCCCGTGCGTATCACAAAATCGCAGGTTGTCTTCACGCCGAGGTTGCTTATGATGTCGCCCTCGCTCAGCCCGAAGAAGAGGTTCTTTAGCCTGTTCATCGGCGTGCTCACGCTGCGCAGTATTTCAGACTGGCCAGTGTATCCTATGAGGATGTTGAGGACCTTGTTCCCGTAGAACTTTGTCTCGTTCTTGAGCTCGTTGCACACCTCTATGATGTTGTTCGGCACCCTGCGCGGGCTTGTGGAAATGAAGTTCACTTTCACGTTGTTCTTGTGCACTTCCTTCGAGTTCAGGAGTTTTGTCAGCTTGTCGTAGTAGATGTCATAGAGCCATGAGAGCTCTTTTGGGTTCCTCTTGAAGTTCTCCTCCGAAAGCCCGTATACGCTAAGCTCGCGGATTTCGTCGTGCCCGAGCGCCCAGTTCACGAGAAGCTCCATTTTCTCGGCCCCCTGTTTGTGCCCATCGCTCGCGTGCTTGCCGTTAACAGTCGCCCATCTCCTGTTGCCGTCAGGGATTACGCCCAGATGATAAGTGAGGTTTGCGTTCATTTCTACCAACCGTAAAACTTTGCCTGGCTGTAAGCGAGCCCATTCATTGCTGGAACGAAGTCCCTAAAAAGGAAATCCGGCCTTCTCGAAACCACTTTTAGGAAAAAAGCCGCTTTTTTGGCGGCGCTAAAATTGTCGAAAGTGGGTGGGAGGCTGCGGCCTATGAAATTGAGCTCATCGTCAGTGAACTTGTAGAGCGCATCCCTCCCTTTTACGAGCTTTGCATATTCGGGGAATTCCGCTTTCCACAATTTTCCGTATTCCGAGAAAAGTTCCCTGGAGAAATTGTTCTGCTCACAGGCCTTTTTTGCGATGGCTGCCGCGAACTGCCCGCTCTTGAGCCCAAGATGCGACCCGCCTTCGAAGAGCGGCGAGGTGAACCCCGCGGCATCGCCTATCAGCATGAGGCCTTCGCCGTAAGTGTTCTTGTGCGGCCCGGATGAGGGTATGAGGCCGCCGAATGTTTTCACGTGCACGTTTTCCTTCCAGCCCATCTTCCCGACGAACTCATCAGTGTACTTTTTCGCCATGTTGGTCGCGGTAGTGACGAGCCCGACATTCGCCCTCCCGTTTTTTTTCGGTATCATCCACAGATAGCCTTCGGGCGCGAGCTTTGGCCAGATGTAAAAATCGAGGTAGCCGTCGCGCGGGATGTCGCGCAGCTCGTACTGTATTCCCGTAATCGCCTTGAACCTTTCATTGAGGTTTAGCTTTCTTGAAACCACGCTCGCAACGCCGGAAGCATCAATCACTATTTTAGCTTTCAGCTCCCCCTTTGTCGTCTTCACAGCCCAACCTCCGTTTTCCCTCTTGAGCTCCTCTAGCCTTGTGCCGAGCATGAGTTCCGCTCCTGCCTCCACAGCCTGCCCGCAAAGCCATTGCTCGAATTTTTCCTTCTCGAGAACAAACCCCTCTTCGTTTAGAACCGTCGGCGTCCCATCAGGCCAGATTACCCGCACGCCCTTGACGTGCTCGGAGAGCACGCTCTCCGGCGGGTTTATGCCTGTGTTCTGCGTTGCATAAATGCTCAGGCACTCCCCGCAATGCACGGGTTCTCCTATCTTCTCATGCTCTTCAATGATTAGCGTGCTAAGCCCGTTCTTCGCGCAGTGCAGCGCGCAAGAGCCCCCCGCGGGGCCTGCCCCGACCACCAAGACGTCAAAAACTTTTTCTGCCATAAGCTCTCTTTTAATAAAAGCTGAATTAGTACTTTTAAATGTTGGTTTATCCGCGGCTTCGCCCCTTAATTTGTTTCTGCCCCCCTATTCGCCATTTTTCGCTTAATTTAGGGGCAAGCCTATATCCGCCCAACGCCGCCAAATTGGCCATTATAGCCCGGCAAGCATGTGGCATGGCATTGCAGCCCCCATTGCAGAATTTAAGGTTTTAGGGGCAATTAGTGTGTGGTCAGATTATGAGGATTCCGCGCATAAAGGACTTGAAATCAAAGCTCTCCGCAGCAAAGCTTCTCGGGGTCGTTGTGAAGAACTCGCTCGCCTTCAAGATAAAGAGGCGGGCGCTCAAAAGGTTCAAGGCCACCGAGTTTGACACGATAATAGTCGACATGGACGGCACCCTCTACAAGACCGACGCAAACCTCGAGGCGCTCTCGCTCGCATACCCGCAGGCCCTCGCTTCAGGCAAAACCGCGGGCGAAGAGCTGTACGATTCCATACTTTCCAAAATCGCATCAGGCGAGCACAGCATAGAGAAGGCAATCCTTGAAGGCAACAAGTTCCTGATTGCAAAGGATTTTTCCAGGAAGGATTTTTCCCTCGTGCTCGAAAAAATAAAGCCATCCATAAGAAAGCCTCTGGTAAAAGCCCTCGCGCACATCAAGGCGAGCGGGAAAACAGTCGTGCTCGCAACCCTCTCCTCAAAGGAATTCGGCGAATCCCTCAACTCCTACCTGAATCACAAATTCGGCTTCTCATTCGACCACATAGTCGGCACCGAGCTCGGATTTGACAGCTCCGGGCACATCAGCGGCGTGAACTCTATTGTCGGGACAAAGGATTTTTCCATAGAGGGCATCGAGGTGAAATCAAAGCTCACCGCCATAAAGCAGGCGCTCGAATCTTCAGGAAAAGTTTTGGATATAAAGAACGCGGTGCTAATAACCGACAGCTACGGCGACATCGACCTCGCGAAATCGCTCGTGACAATACTCATAAAGACCCCGAACCCGACGCGGGCGCAGAAAGTATCATACAGCCTAAAGCTCGCGGATTACATCCTCTCCGACAACAAGGATTTGCAGACAAACCTAGAATCGATAATTTTTGGGACGGAAAAAGTGGAAGAATAAAATTAATTGGCAGAGGGTCTGTTCAGAAACTTATTTTTTCCGCTTCCACGCCCGCTTCTTCTAGCATCTTAACCGCCCTCCCGCCGAGCGGGTACTCCGCATTGTAGACCACTTTCTTTATCCCGGCGTTGATTATCATTTTGCTGCACGTAAGGCATGGGCTGTAAGTTGAGTAAAGCGTGCTCTCCTTTATCGGGATGCCGTGATAGGCCGCCTGCACAATCGCATTCTCCTCTGCATGCGAGCAGAGGCACTCTTCCAGCTGCGTTCCCCCCTGAACAAAGGCATTGCACCTAGGGCAGCCGCCCTCGTCGCAGTTTTTCACCCCGCGCGGGGTGCCGTTGTAGCCTGTCGAGATTATCCTCTTGTCTTTCACTACGACCGCGGCAACTTTCCTCTTTATGCAGTTGCTCCTCATCGCGACTTCCTTTGCGATGTTCATGAAGTACTCGTCCCATGAAGGCCTTTTGAGCTCCATCGGCGTTTGCAGCAGGAGCGAGTCCACTTTCGCGAACATTTCAACAAGGGTAGAATCGTTTGTTATTGTATGCTCTGCCATTTTTGCGCACTCCTCGAGCTGCTGGCCGCTCTTCTCCTGGGAGGATGATTCCTTTGCCTCGAATTCCTTGAATCCCTCGAGGGTTTTTGGGTCGCCTTCCCGATTCCTTTTCACTATCCTCTCGAAGCGGGTTTTTTCATCGGCCTCGATGTTCCAGAGGTGGAAGTTCGCGAGCTTCTGGAGTTCCTTTATCTCTTCAGGGTTCCTAAGCGAATCGACGACGTAGTTCCTGTCCTTTCCAATTGATGCAACCACTAGCCTTGAGAGGTAACTGCCCCCGTGCTTTTGCCGCAGCTCGTTTCCCCTCGCAATGAGGTTCTCGCGCGTGGGCCCGGTTTTTTCCTTTGCGAGCACTTCGCGCAGCTCATCCGAGAGCGACTTGTACAAAAAGCTCTTGCTGCGCAGGTAGTCGCATGCCGTGGTTTTCCCGGCGCAGTACTTGCCGGTGATTCCTATGACAATCATTTTTTCCCCAGTGAAATAGAGCTGAAAAAGGATTATAAAATCGCTTTGCGCTCTAAAGCCTACCCTACCCAAAAATGCACGAGCACGAGTGTGGCAAACCCGAGCATGAAACCCAGTACAAGCGCCGCCATTGCCACAATGCCCTCGCCGCTTATCTTTCCGTGGTAGAGCATCTCCTTAATTACGTAAATCACTGCCCCCCCAGCAAGCGCTAGGAAGAGCACGCTCACGATTTCCGAAACCCAGAAGCCGCCCACAATCGCGCCTATAAAAGTCGGGCCGCCTGCAATGAACCCTAGCAGGGCGAGATAGGAGAGCCTTGGGCGAAAGCCCGCAAGCGGCGCGGCTATCCCAAAGCCCTCTGTCATGTTGTGCAGCCCGAACCCGAAGACAAGCGTGAGCGCGAGGCTCACAACGCCTGCGGCATAGCTCTGCCCTATGGCAAGCCCTTCTGAAAAATTGTGCAGCCCTATACCTATAGCAATCATGAGCGCAAGCCTCTTGCCGCGCTCCTCATCCTGCATCTTGGAACTTCCGGCTTTTATGTGCCGGGTTTCAAACCACACAAGGCCTAAAAGCCCTATCCCAAGGCCCGCGAGCAGCACTAAGGGGAACAAAATCCCGTCAAGCAACGGGCCTTTGCCGGAGAGCGCATCGAGGGCATGCTTTTGGGCGATTTCCATGGCATCAGCCATTATGTCAACCAGCAGAAACATCAGGATGCCGACTGCAAATGCATTCAAGGTGCCCTTCATCCTTGCCGAGCTTTTCATCACGGCGAGGGGCAGGCCGAGGTAGACCGTGAATCCTGCAATTGCGCCCAGTGCTATCAGTTCAAGAAGCATGCAAGCCAAACCCTTTCCAAAAAATCCGTTCCCGGAAAAAGATTGATTTTGCGATCCGCTTTAAAAGGGGTGGCACCTGTTAACATTTTTTTTGAAGGCGCCCGTGGGGGGAGTCGAACCCCCCCTACGCCCGTGACAGGGGCGTGTACTAACCGATATACTACACGGGCAAGTAACCAAAGAAACTTGCTTGCAAAGCTTTAAATTGTTTTTTAATCAGCCAACCAAATATTTCTTATGTAGCACGGCTCTTCGCTGCCTTTGTTTTCCATTCGGTTTTCCTTATTTTTGCAATGAAGAACTGCTGCGTGTCGTTGTCCTGCGGATAAACCCTCGCGCATTTCTCCATTCCCGCATCAAATTCGTTCCCATCATACTCCGCAAGCCCCTTCCTCGCCCTAAATCCCGGGATTTTCACCTCTTCGATTTCAGCCTTCCCAGTTTCAATGACGCTCTGCACCACTTCCTCATTCTCCTCGGGGCCAAAAGAGCAGGTGCTGTACACAAGCACCCCGCCTTCTTTTAGGAGCTCGAAAGATTTTGCAATGAGTTTTTTCTGCAGCTCCGCTTTTTTGAGCACGAGTCCGTTGCTCCAGTTCCTGAGCGCTTCAATATCCTTTCTCATAAGGCCTTCAGAGCTGCAGGGGGCATCGAGCAGCGCCTTGTCGAAAAGCCCGCTTTTTTTAGAGTCAAGCAAATCCATCCTTTTTGCAATCACGTTTTCCATACCGAACTTTTTCATGTTGGCGAGCAGGCTGCGGAACCTTTCGACGTTTTTTTCCGCAGCGACAACCCTTCCAGTGCCGTTCATGATGCATGAGAGCTGCAATGTTTTGTTCCCAGGTGCAGCCGTCGCGTCAAGAACTGTTTCATTTTGCCTTGGGGAGAGCACTATCGCCGGGAGCATTGACGCCTTTTCCTGCAGGTTGAAGACTCCTTCACGGAACTCGGGGCTCTGCCCCGGCCTTTCAACGCCTTCAAGCGAGTACGCGTTCTCGTGGAAAAGCTTTTGCAGCTTCCACCCTTTTTTTGCCAAATCCCGTGCAATTATTTCAGGCCTGGCCTTTAACGAGTTTATCCAGATGCTTTTAGGCCCTTTCCTCGAGCATGCCTCGAAAAATTCTCCGCTCTCTTCCCCGAGTAGCCTGGAATATTTTTCAACGAACTCCTCTGGCATGAATGGCTTGTGCATGAACAACCTGTTACCGGTTTACCTTTTATAGTTGCCTCGGAAAACCGCTTTTCTACCCATAGCCACAAGCCCTTCTTTCTGCTTTCTTGTGAAGGTTTTTATCTCGAGCTCGCGGCGCATCGCTGCCTTGAGCGTGCCTTTCCTTTCAGAGTATGCGAGCCTTAGCGGCCTTCTTGCCCTCGTGTACTTCGCGCCCCTGCCTTCATTGTGCGCGGCGAGCCTCTTTTCAAGGTTGCGTGTGCAGCCGCAGTAAAAGCTTTTGTCGGAGCATTCTAGGAGATAGACGAAAAAACGCATGGGCAGCCTTCACCTTTTGCCAGAAAATTTTAAATCCCGCCTCCCGGATTTGCACCGGGGATCTTCCGGTAACCGCTCTCGCGATTGCGCCTTCCCGCACTGAATGCCCTGCACTCACGATGCGGAATCGGCGCTCTATGGTGTCGCCACCATCAACACCCGGTTTTCTTTTTTGAACCCCGGGGCCTTTTTTCTTTTGTAAAAGAAAAAAGGGGCCGAACTACAGCCGGACGCATTAGCTACTATGCTAAGGCGGGGTTGCTAGAAATGTATGCAAGTATTGGGGCTTGATTTGTTTATAAATATTTTGAGTGCGAAAAGCCGGCCTTTTAGGCAAAAAATTTTTGCCCGGCCTTTTCCCATGTAACAGGCAGTATGAACGAAATCCACGCCCCAGCAAGGAAGAACACTTCCGGGCCGAGTGCGTATTCTACCGCGGCATAGGTGAGCGCGCCGAGGATTGCGAACCCGATTATCTCCTTTATCCAGAGCGCTTTTCCGGAAACCTTCTTCTGGTCTATTCCAAGCAGCTTTAGCGCAAACACCCCTGCAAAGTACCCCGCAAAGGAGCTGCCCGCGGCAAAGGGCCTGAAGAGGACGGAAATAACAATCGCGCAGAGTATCGCGGCCCCGAGGCCTGCTTCCTCCATAATCCTCTTCTTGTCGAACTTGACCGCTGAAAACTTTTCCTCCAAGTATTGCACAAGCCTTCCTATGAGATAGCCAAACATCGCCCCGACTATCACATCTCCAAGGTAATGTGCCCCGAGATAGACGCGCGAGAGCATCACGAGCACGAGAAGGCAAAGCCCTATCACCCTCCAGTTCCTTTCAATGCCTTCCCAGTAAAAACCAAGGGCGGATGCGAACATGGTGGAGTGGCCGGATGGAAGGGTGAAAACAGAAAGCGGCTCCTCGACGAGCACCCGGAAATCCGTTGCGGGCGGCCTCACCCGCCCTGTGGCAAATTTGAGTATGCTGACAACCGCCGCCGCAAAAAGTATTGTGCACGCGAGGAAGAAGGATTTCTTCTCCTCGCCCTTCCAGTAGAGGAACGCGGCGATGAAAAGCCAGAAGACCGGGTTTCCGAGGTGCGTGATTGCCATGAAGAACGTGTCAAGTGAAGTGGTCGAGAACGACTGCACGAAGTGGCCGAACGCTATTTCAGGCTGCAAGGGTTCGAACATTCAATCACGTTTTTTTCTTCATTAGCCTTTTCATTCCCGGAATTTCCACTCCGGTATAATCCACCATTAGAGCGCACTCCTTTAGGCTCTTTCTCATCGCATACGCCTTGCAGAACTGCTCGACTTCCTTCTTTTCGCCTGTCTGCAGCCCCGTGAGCTCAACTATTTCCTTTATCACGGAGTTCACTTTCCTCGAAGCCACTTCTTCGATTGCCTTTGCCGTATCCTTCCTGCCAAGGCCTAGCCCTGCTATCGCAGCATCGACCTTGTCCAGCGCGACAATTTTGCGCAGGTTGGCCTCGATTTTTGAGTCAAGGCTTGTCCCGAGGCTTGCGAGGAACTCCATCACGGTGCGAGGGTCTGTCGCTGGCTCGATTTTGAGCTTTTTTATGGAGACCCAGTCGTCGTAATTTGAAATGAATTGTATGTACTTTTCATCAGCCAAGCAAGCGCCTCCATATGCCATAATAATGGACGACGCCGTTGATTATAATTATTGCGTTGGCGGCCAATGGCCCTGCGGGCAACAGCCTCCCCTAAAGCAACATTGCCGCTGGGGAGTGATGGCATAAAATGTTGTGCACCGGTTTGCAAAAGAAATTTGCCTAGGCTCTATCTTGCCGTTGTGTTGAAGTCGTATGCCCTGCTTCCTCCGGATACCCCGAAGGTTGCCGAGTTCTGGTAGCCGTTGAAGTCTCCTGAGAAGCATAGTTGGTTTGTGTCGTTTACTGCGAGTTAGGTAAAACCTTATTAACACTAACTGCACTATTAATAGTGTATGCACTTTGGAGGTGTTTTTTCATGGGAAGCGCAACTCTGACTTTGGCGATTCCGGATAAACTCAAGAAAGAGATTTCCGAAATAAAAGGCGTGAATTGGAGTGAGGAAACAAGGCAGTTTTTGGAGGAGAGGGTAAAGCGGCTCAAAATCCTCAAAAAGCTTGACGAGCTCACAAAGAACAGCGACCTCACTGAAGAAGATGCCATCGAGTTTGGCCGCAAGATAAATCAGGGCATTGCCAAGAGGCACGGATTGAAAGTCTGAATTGCAAAGTGGTTTTTCTTGACACTGCATGCCATTGTTATTGACGCGAACATAGTGGTTTCTGCCTTGTTCAAGGACTCTTTTACAAGGAAATTTTTGCTGAAGGCGAAAAAACCAAAGTTGTTTGCCCCCGAATTCATAATGGAGGAACTATCAAAGTATTTGCCGGAGTTCTCCAAAAGAATGAAAGCCAGTGAAAGCGAATTAAGGGCGGGCTTGGAACAACTTTTCCTAGCATCCGAACTAAAAGTGGTTCCAAAACATGAATACTCCGAGTTCATGGCAAGGGCAGTGGAAATTTCTCCAGATGTTAAGGATGTGCAGTACTTTGCGTTAGCCCTCAAGCTCGGCTGCCCTGTCTGGTCACAGGACTCGGATTTCAAGAGGCAGTCCGTGGTTGAAGTGTTTTCCACGAAAGAACTATTCCAAAAACTTTCCTGATTGTTCGTCCCCAACAGTTTGCGGCTGTTGGGTGCGAAGGGCCCTGTTCCGCAGAGGGCCATGCTTCGCATTCAAGCAGCAGTTTGCGGCTGTTGGGTACGGAAGTCCATGCTGTGCATGGACTGTGCTTCGCATTCAAGCAGCAGTTTCGCTTGGGCTTTCGCTTGGGCTCAACTGCACGAAGCCTCCAGTGGGGTTCGAACCCACGACCTGCGGTTCGTTTGCCCTTTCTGCAGGATTACAAAACCGCCGCTCTACCGCTGAGCCATGGAGGCGCCTTTTCTTTCATAAAAAGGTAGGCTTTGGGTTAAAAAACTTGGCTAAAGGCTCGCCGCGAACCCCTCTTTTTTTTGAATGTTTAAAACACCTATCCTGCACTTTAGTTGCATGCAGCCGCAGGTTTTCGACTTCAAGTGCCAGCGCTGCGGCGAGTGCTGCAAACGCTATTACATTATTTCCCTTCCGCATGAGGTGGAAAAGCAGGCAACCTTCAAGGGCCTTCCGCGAGAAGAGTTCATAGAAAAGCACATGCAGCTCTTCCTGCAGCTTTTCCCGGCAGAGCACAGCGAGGGCAAGATACAGGTGAGCAGCAGCCTTGTGCCGAAAAAATTCCTCGGGAAAATCGAGGGCGAGCTCTCCGGCCTCCCCGATTTTTTCATTGCGCTGCCTTTGCTCGTGTTCAAGCGAAGGGAAGGCGGCGAGTGCACTTTTTACGATTCGAACTCCGGCTGCACAATTTATCCTGCGAGGCCCGCAGAGTGCAGGCTCTTCCCGTTCATTTCGGACAAGAAGGCGCAGAACTATGCAGAGCTCTACCCTTTCTGCCACGGCCTCAAGGCCAGGGACGACAAGGCATCCTACCTTGACCTGAGCTTTATCCACTTCAGGCAAGTGGCTGAATACTTCGGCACCGTGAAGGAAAAAGGTTTTGGCGCGGTGTGGAAAAAATGGCCGCAAGAAGGCATATGCCTCTTCAAGGACAAGCTCCTCGGCCCCATAAATGAACAGGAGTTTTTCCAGGCCATCGCCCCTTACAAATAAGCCTGCTTATAAAACTTGGTTGAAGTTTCGGCTTCGTGCATGTTTGCAGGCTTGCGCAAAGCCCTGCAAATGAAAAAGCCTAAATACTTCTTTCCACCAAGGTTCCCTTTGCAATGGCTGATGTTGTTTTCGATTCAGGGCTGGAGGTTTTCAGGCTCGCCGTGAGCCTTCTCATTTACGGCGCAATCGCAATCAACATCATCAGCCGCAAGGACTTAGAGAAACTCTATTTCCTCTTCATGCTCGCTGGGTACTATTATGTTTCAACCGTGGTAAACGATTTCTTCCTCGCGACGACTTTCATCACGATGTGGTTCATTGTGGTGGGAGTGGACTTCTTTGTCCCGAAATACGTTTTGATAGCGATGCTCGCCCTGCTGCTTTTCCTCGATTACGCGAACCCGCTCTTCTTTTTCATAGCGATAATCCTCTATGTTGTGACCACCACGAATTTCATTTTTTCGAGCTTCAGGCTCCTTGCCGCAAAGAAGGGGAAAGCCGCGTGAAAACACCGGTTTTGGCTTTTTTGGCAAAGAAACCAAACTCTTCGGCTTTTTGGCCAGATTTTCCTTTCTGCAAATCTTTTTATGGCTTGTGAAGCCTTCTTCTTTAGATTCCGATTTGTGTAAAGCCATTGCCCTTGCAGAAGGACATATTGCTTCCAAACCCCGGAACCATTGCCCCGGTCATCTAGCCCGGTCAAGGATGATACCCTCTCACGGTATAAACACGGGTTCAAATCCCGTCCGGGGCACTTAACCATTTCAAAACCCGTTGCTGGGGCGCTTTTCTGGCTATAAACCATATGAAAAACCCGCTTTGCAGGCAAAGCGCTCGAATATGCGGGGCTTATTTATGGAAATATTGCTGTTTTACTCCTCCCCGCAGCCGAAATTGCAGTTTATTCCATTCCCGCAACCGAAAACCCCATACAGTAACTCTCTCTAGTGAAAAGATTACTTAATATATTCCTTTTAGCGCTATAATATACAGAGGCAGAAGAATGGTCATTTTCCAGGCGATACACGCCTTGCTGAACCTAGACATCGGCTTTTTCATAGATGTCATCATGGGCAACGTAATCTGGGTGTTCGGCTTCTACGTCCTCGCTTACGCATTTTTCCACGGCAAGAACACTACCCTCAATTTCGTGCTCTTTTCAATCTATCTCTGGGCGTTCCTTTCGTTTGTGGGGTTGTGGAACTTCGCCACCGCAGGCGTCGACCTTTTCCTCTTCTTCATTTTCGAAGTCATAGCGTTCCACTTTATCAACGAGACAAAGTTTTTCGGAAAGCACAACATGATGGTGCAGGTCGTGGCGGTCTACATCCTGCTCATCTGGTTCACTTTCTTTTTGAGGGGATGAAATGGGGCACTTCGCACTCATTGTAAAGGGGCTCTACTACGGGCTTGTGTTTTACATAGTGCTCACAATAATGGAATGGTTCTTGCCGGGCACGCTTGCAACCGAAACAGGCTACAGCGTGCTGGGCGCGGTTTCCATTTTCGGGCTCATGGTGCTCGAATCATTCTTCAGCTTCGGGGAGGGGAGCTAAAATGGCATTCATTGAAATCCTCCAGGCGCTGGTAAGCCTGAACTTCGCCCTGATAGTTGATGTCATCATGAACAACCTGTTCTGGGTTTTCGGCTTTTTCGCGGCGGGGTATTTCTTCTCGAACGGCAAGACCCCCACAATCAGCGGGATAATTTACGCATCAATGGTGCTTGTCTCGATTGACGTGTTCAATCTCCAGCACTTCACGATTTACACAGCCTTCGGCCTCGGCGTGCTCTACCTGCTGAGGGTCCCGCTGCTGCTCTTCCTCGAAAAGACCAAAGGCGGCGCCCAGTACCTCACGCTCGCATGGCTCTTGAGCTGGTACGTTGTCTTTGCGCTGGTCGCGTTCACGGTGTAAGGTATGTGGCTCAAAATCGCGGTAAACAGCATCTTCTGGAGTTTCATGATCCTAATTTTCTATTACGCATTGGACGTGCTGACAAACGTCGACTTCGCCCTCAAGCTCTACTCGCCCGGCGGCTTTCTCATCCTCTACATCGCGACGTTTGTCTACCTGACAAACCTTTACTACAAGCCGAAGTGAATTGAAAAAGGAGACAGCCATCAGGCTGGGATTGGCTTGGGTGGTTTATTCAAAAAAATGAAATGCCTAGGGCGTTAGGCGTCCGCCCCTTCTTTTATCGTGTCAAACGCGTGCCACATTATGCAAAGAACACAGAGGGGGCTATAATCTTTGCATCTTTTGCCGTAATTTTTGGTAATGTAGGTTTTGAGGTCGTTGATGAGCTTTCGGCCTTTTTTGTCAGCCATTTCCCCTCTCACTTCCACGCCTTTTTCAGGTTTTTGAGCCCTTCACTGAACTCTTCTTCGCTTAACGGGCTCGATATATTTCTTCCCTTCAATTCCTCCATCATTTCCCAAAGGCTTATCCCGGCTTTTTCCGCAGCCCCGCCTAAACCAATTTTTCCTTTTTGGTACTGTTCCACTGCCTTTTCCAGCCTGTATTGCTTTGCGCCCATAGAAAATATTTTTTTGAGCGCCGCTGTCCTGTCAGTTTTTTCTTCTATGGCCACTTCTTCTATGAATTTAGTGTCTTTTGTTTCAAATCTCGCCGAAACCATTTCCGTGCCCATTTTTTCCCCCCTTCACTTTTTCAATTTCATTGAATGCTTTAAGGATAAAACCAATTTTGTATCTCCCTTCAACTTGCACTATTTTTAAGTGTCGGCGGGAGGATTTGAACCTCCGACAAGCAGCTTATGAAACTGCCACTCTACCAGACTGAGTTACGCCGACAAATATTCTCTAAAAAGAAAGCAATATTTGCACCTAGAATTTTTCCCTCTGCAAGCTTTATAAAAGTAGTTTAAGGGGTTTTAATCCCATCCGGTTCTGTCCTGCTAAGCAGCCTTATCTGCTTTCCATGGAGCACTATTTTGTCCGCAAAGCCGACGAAAAGCCCTGTCTCGAGAACGCCGGGGATGTTCTTGGACTGGAGTTCGAGCTCTTCATAGTCAAAGATTGCGTCAAACTCGACATCGATTATGTAATTCCCTGTCTCGGTTTTGAATATGTTCCCGTTGCCCTCCCGCAGCATGGCCGAGCCGAAGGAATCTAGCTGGTTTAGCGTCCTCTTGTAGCCGAAAGCCGAGACCTCGAAAGGGATCGTGCCCCGCAGCCTTTCCATGAAGTTCTGCTCATCCGCAATAGCGACGAGTATTGCGGCGCTCTGGGCGATCATCTTGTCGCGCACAAGCGAAGTGCTGTTCCTCTTGATGAAGTTGTAATTGTCATCCACCGCGTCCACGAACTCTATCGCCACATCTATTTCCCGCTCATTTATATCGGTGAGGGGGAGACCGAGGCTCGAGGCTATGGTCGCGCCCCTTATGGAAGTCGGGACGAACTCCACCTCGCTTATCGGTATGTGGGAGTGCTCCAGCGCGAGCGCGAGTTTTTTGATGAATTTTTCCCCGAGTTCGGATGTCCCGATGCTCACCACATCCCCATTCTTGATGTAGCGGATTATGAAGTCCTCTATGTGCCTCTCGTCCATGCAAAGCATTATGGGCGAAGGGGTATTTATGGGTTTTTCCAAACTCCCTTTAGCAGTTACTCCGCCTGTGGCGTAAGCTGGGGGAAAATAAAAGAAAAAGAAGCTGTCAAAAAAACTTTACTCATCCCTCAACTGCAAGGGGGCTTTTGCCCAAGAAAACCTTTAGTAATTTGAGGGTTTCTTGTGCTTCATATAGCAGTTCTTGCAATATACTGGCCTTCCTTCTGTCGGCCTGAACGGAACCTGAGTCTGCGCTCCGCAGTCTGAACAGGTAGCGTCGTACATTTGCCTTGGTCCACCGTACGCCATTTCGTTTTTCACCTTTTTTTGTTATACTTGCCTAAAAACCCCGAAAACAGGTTTCCCCGCCTTCCCGGCTTTAAACTAGTGATAGGGTTGAAATTCGATTAAAAGGCTATGCTTTTGCTCATATCGCGCCTCTTTTCGAGAGCATGCCCGCGCCGTAAATGAGGAGTGTAAGGCCTATTATGGCCCCTATCCCAATCAAAATGTAGGAAGAAAATACGCCAGCCGGTGTCTTTTCCTCGATGTTGGCAGGTTGTTCTGGGGCTGGTTGCGGCAGTCCTTTTTCTGGCAGTTTTTCAGCAGGCTTTTCCGGTGTTTTTTGCCCAGGTTCTTGTACTATGGGCTGCTGGGCTGGCGGAGGTTCTGCGTGCCGGGTTTCTGCTGGCGAGCCTATGACTTCGAATGTTCTCGCCGATACATCGAGCCGCTCGGTTCTGTCAGGAGTATAGAGCGCCAGTGAAAGCACATATTTCCCTCTTTTTTCAGGTATCCAGTAATTGCTGAACGCCACCCTCTTTGGCAAGCCCTTCCTGACATTGTTTGCTGTCTCGGTAGTGCTGAACTGCACACCATTCCCAATAATCCTTGCTTCAATCAGGAAGCTTTGGGTCGAAGCCATCGAATGCGAGATGACTGCGACTATTTGTGAAGGCTCGCCGGTTGTTGCAGGTCCTATTTCAAAGGAATCGATTGACGCTTTCCCTGCCGGCTGTTCAGGAGCAGGCTCTTCAGGCGGTTTTTCTGTTTGGGCTCCATTTACCGTTATTTTCACGGGGTCGGAAACAGAGTAGTTCCCGTCATTGTCGAACGCCTTTGCGAAAAGGATGTAGGTTCCGGAAAGAGGCTTTTTGATCTTGAAGCTGTAGGGCGCAGAAACATCCCGGCCCAGGCCCTCATTGCCGTTGTATAATTCGACTTTCATGACATTTCCATCAGCATCCGAGGATTCGACATTGATGTATATCGCCTGTGGGTAAACGAAGTTGGTGCCGTCTTGCGGGTATACGATCCTTACAAGCGGGAGCCTGTTTGCCACCGTGGTTTCAATTACCCCGGTATTCCTCAATCCTGATACGGCAAAAAAGTCCCCGTCTATTGTGCACGTGTAATTTTGGTCACTGCCTGGGCACTTTATGCTTGTGCACCGCTGGAGGATTTCCTCCATGGATGCAATGCCATTGGTGTCCCTTATGCAGACTCCGTTGGCTGTCGGGTCGCGCCTTTCAAGGTAAATGGTTTTTGTCTGGTTCTGGTCAAGCGCAAGCCCTGATATTATCATGAATGAGCGCGTATCGTTTTCATCGCTTCTCTTCACTGCCATCTGGCCGAGCTTTGCGTCATTGCCATGGATGTTCTTCACCTCCAACAGTTTTTTCCCCGTGTTCGAGTCATTGAAGCGGGTCGCCCCTGCGGACTCGGAGAGGTTGAGGTCTTGTGTGCGGAACTCTGTCCTGCCCCTCGCTTCGACGGTTATCCTTACCTGCGCGGATGTTGCAAAAGCCCCGTTGCCGTCAGTTGCCTTTGCGGTAATAATGTATGCCCCGGCCGGGGCGTTTTCCCACCTGCAATTGTACGGCCCCGTATCGTCATCGCATATCTTTGTCGTGTTTGCAAAGAACTCGACTTTTGCAATTGTTCCATCCGGGTCTTCGGCGGCGGCTTCTATCTCCACCTTGTTCCCTGCCTTGAAGCCGGCGTTGTTGTCAGGCTTTGTGACTGCAACGCTAGGGGCCGCATTCTGCGGGTCAAGCACTGTTAGCGTTATCGGCAGCGAGGTTGCCGCCGCATTAAGTTCATCTTTTGCCTTTGCAGTGATAGAGTGCACGCCGGTGGCGGGGTTTGCGAGTGTTGCGGTGTATGGCGAATTCGTGTCTTGCGCAAACAGATTCTGCCCGTCATAAAATTCCACTTTTGCTATGTTGCCGTCCGTGTCTGCCGCGCTTGCGATTATGCTTATTGTTGCCGGCTTTGTGAATGAAGAGTTGTTTTGTGGGTTTGTGATTGTTACTGTGGGTGGTTGGTTGGGTGGTTCGTTGACTGTTATGGTGATGGGTGTCGAGGTTGTGGTTGCTGTGTCGTTGTCTGTTGCTTTTGTTGTGAGGGTGTGGGTTCCTGTGGTTGGGTTGTTCCATGTGAATGTGTAGGGTGTTGTTGTGTCTTGGCCTAGGAGGTTTGTTCCGTCGTAGAATTCTACTTTTGTGATTGTGCCGTCGGGGTCGGTTGCGTTGGCGGTGATGTTTATTGTTGCCGGCTTTGTGAATGAAGAGTTGTTTTGTGGGTTTGTGGTTGTTACTGTGGGTGGTTGGTTGGGTGGTTCGTTGACTGTTATGGTGATGGGTGTCGAGGTTGTGGTTGCTGTGTCGTTGTCTGTTGCTTTTGTTGTGAGGGTGTGGGTTCCTGTGGTTGGGTTGTTCCATGTGAATGTGTAGGGTGTTGTTGTGTCTTGGCCTAGGAGGTTTGTTCCGTCGTAGAATTCTACTTTTGTGATTGTGCCGTCGGGGTCGGTTGCGTTGGCGGTGATGTTTATTGTTGCCGGCTTTGTGAATGAAGAGTTGTTTTGTGGGTTTGTGGTTGTTACTGTGGGTGGTTGGTTGGGTGGTTCGTTGACTGTTATGGTTATCGGGTCTGAGAATGTTGCGGTGTTTTTGTTGTCCGTTGCCTTGGCTCTTATGGTTCTTGTTCCGGTTGGCTGGTCTGTCCACTCAAATGTGTAGGGTGTTGTTGTGTCCTGGCCTAGGAGGTTTGGGCCGTCGAAGAATTCTACTTTGGTTATTGTTCCGTCGGGGTCTGTGGCGTTTGCGGTGATTGTTATTGTTGTTGGTTTTGTGAAGATTGTGTTGTTTTGGGGGTTTGTTAATGTGGCTGTTGGCGGTGTGTTTTGGGCTTCGTTTACTGTTATAGTGATGGGTATCGAGGTTGTTGCCGTGTTTTTGTTGTCTGTTGCTTTTGCGCTGAGAATGTACGTTCCTGCTGCGGTAGGGCCAAAGGTTGCCGTGTAAGGCGGATTTGCATCTTCAGCGATTTTGGTGCCTCCATTGTAAAACTCTATTTTCGCTATTCTTCCATCATCGTCCGAAGCATTTGCTTCAATAGCTATTTGCTGTCCGGTTGTGAACACTGCCCCGTTCAATGGCCTTGCCACAGACACGGTTGGCGCGAGGTTGCATTGCGGTGTCCATGTGAAATTTACCTCCTTTTCACAAAGGACAAAATATGCGCTGTAATTGTCCATTTTGAAGTCTTTTTTTGTCATTGTCGGAATGTTTTTTATTTCGCTCCAGTAATAAGTCGGGCCTGACCTATTCGGCACTAGCGAAACTGCATTGCAGCTGGGCTCAATTCTTATTATTTCCGCAAGCGCCTCTGAAGCCTTGTATTTTTCTCCGCATGCCGGCAGGCCTATCAAGGAGGAGTTTCCGTCAATTTTCACAGGCACAGGCTGTTCTATTGTTGACCCGTCAAACTGGACGGAATAATCCGCACCAGGTTTTATCAGGAAACCTTCCCCAGGTTCTACTGAATTGTCGTTCCATCTGCCAAATAAAGCAGTCGCGGTTTGGTGTGAGTTGTTTCTGTAAAAAAAGATTTTCGAGCTGTTGGGCGCATTTTTGAACAGGTCATTGAGGCTTCTTGATGGAGGTATTACCGGAAGGGTCAGCGGGTAAGTGATGCCGGCTTTGAGCGCCCACTTGTTATTGCCCTCCGCATGCCCTCCCACGCAAAGCCCATTCTGGCACCCTGCTGGGCATGTTTCCATGGCGCTCCACGAACCGTTTGAGCATTTTTGTTTCCTGTTGTCATCGATGCAGGCGAAAAGGCCGTTATCAGTTTCTTCCCCTGTGGCATTTATGACGCATCTTCCTTCAGGTGGATAGTCTTGATGGCATCTTTTTGTGCCTGTAATGTCCGCAGAGCATGATCCCCCATTGCATTCACTGGCACTGTTGCAGATTTGCCCGTTCTTGAGCCTGCAGCGTGAAAGGGTCAGATATGCCGGCGCTTCAAATTTTCTTGAGCACTCAAAGTTTGCGGGGCAGCTCTGCTGGATTTGGAAGTTTGAATTGTTGCACACTTTTAAAGTATTGCTGTTTACGCAGGCGCCGTCCCCGTTCTGTATTTCTGTATAAAATCCGGATGCATGATAGGCTGCATTTCCAGTAATAATTGTTTGAGTGTCGTTGGTCGGGCAGGCGTTTTGCACAAAGTGGCACTTTTTTGCCCCGGCATTGTCCGGGTCGCAGTTTCCAGAGGAGCATTCGTTTGCAGACGAACACTCGGCGCCGTTTGGCTTGAGGTTTTGCGCAGAATCGGTCACCCTCATCAAAGGGTCCCCGACTGCAATGTTTTTGCTAAAAATCGCCGGAAAATCTATGATGCCCCCATATCTCTCGGTTTTGTCTTTTATGGATGCCAGGAAGCTTTCGCCCAAAGTGAGGCCGCCGGAGTATGCCCCAAAAAGGTCGTTTGCAAACATCACATTCTGGAGCCCGGGCTCGTCGACGTTCCCGACTGCGCCTGAAAAGCTCCTCGAGTAATTCGTTCCGCCGAAAGCGTTTGGCGAGAATGCGTCCGCGAGCAGCCCCTGTCCGGCCCTGCCTTCACCCGCCACGGGGTTTGCGGCGAAGCTGACTGCGTTAAAACTTTCATAACTTGTAAGTATTGCGCGGTTTGCCACCCCGGCATTTATTGATGGGTCGGTGTCCATCCACCTTTCACTATAATTTTGGTGATGTATCCCCGGCCCAAAATACCCTGCAATTTCCCCGGAAACAACAACTGGCTTTGCATTGGTCCTTTCAATTACTATGTTTTGCTGGGGGATTTTGTTCCCCAAAAGCGCCGCTTCGGCAAACAACACTTCCGCCTCGTTTACAGAAAAAGAATCCTCATCCCTGTCAAGCAGCCATTTTGCGCCCGAAAGGCTCGACGCGCTGGCCGATGCCTTGTCAATCATTTTTTTTATGTCTTCTAGCGTGTAGCCTGTCAGGTATGAAACGGCAAACCTGTATCCCCACGTGTAATTCCCTTTCCGGTAGTCATCGGGACTGAAATGTATGAACTTCCTTTGGTAGGTGTTGTCGAATTTTAAAAAGTCCAATACCGTGCCACCGCCCTGCTTTTGGATGATTTCGGAAAATGTCTCGCCGCTTCCCCAGTCTGCATCCATTGTGAGGATTGGGTTGGCGGACAATATCCTGTAATCTTCCTTCACTTTTGTAGGCATGTCCTTTGCCACCGCAAGGTGTGAAATCTTCAGGTCAGGCCCCGAATTGACAAAGCTTTTCAGCGGCCTCAAGACAAGCTTTATGAAATTCGTGTTTGACATCAATTCCTTTTTCTGGTCAAGGAACGCGGAGTCGGGTATGCCAAGGCCGAACTTTTTTGCCCCCGGCCTTTTGAGAAGATAATAATCGCATATTGCGGAGGAAAGTTGGCTGTTCTGGTTGTATACGCAGAGCACGTTCCTTGCGGTGGGTATTGGCGGCACTAACAGCTCGGGTATTTCCCCGGGCTCTATCACAACGAAATTAATATTAAAATTGAACAGGCTGTCGGCATTTGCGGAGCCGGAAAACGCGAGAACCAGCGCAACCGCCAAAAACGCCAAACCCAGGGCCATTGCCATGCATAAATTGAACGCTTCCCCGCAATTTAATGCTTTTCTATTTTAACAAAACTGCGCAAAATGAGGTTTAAAAGCGCGGATTACTTCTTTTTCTTTGTCATTTCACTGAGGTTTCTTACAAGTTCCAAAATGTCAACCGGCACTGCGAGCACGACCGTGTTGCTTGCGGTGGGGCCGAGGCCGTCAATTGTCTGGAGTGTGCGCAGCTGCATTGCGCCGGGGCTTTTCAGCATTGTCTGGGCCGCCTTTGCAAGGTTTTCAGCGGCCATCCTGTCACCCTCGGCCTTGATGATTGTCGCCCTCTTTTCCCTCTCCGAGCTCGCCTGCCTCGACATGAGCCTTTTGAGGTCCTCCGGCATGTCAATGTCCTGGAGCTTGATGTCGGTCACCTCGATCCCCCAGTTCTTCGAGGCAGCTTCAACTATTTTTTCAATGTCCTTTCCTATCTGCTCGCGCTCGCCCAAAACCTGGTCAAGCGACATGCTCCCCGCGACATCACGCAGCGCTGTCTGGGCGTACTGTGAAACGGCGTATTCAAAGTCCTGCACTTTGATGATTGCGGTTGCAGCATCCTTCACTTTAAAGTATATAACCCCGTTCACGGTGACGGGGACATTGTCCTTTGTGATTACCTGCTGGCGCGGGATGTCGATTGTGAGAATCCTCATGTCAATGCGCTTTATGCCGTCAATTATCGGGATGATGAAGCGCAGCCCGGGGCCGAGCGTGTCAATGTACCTTCCAAGCCTGAAGCGCACCGCGGTTTCCCACTGGTTGACTATGCGTATGCTTGTCAAAAGCAAAATGGCGAAAACAAAGAAAACCGGTATTCCAATCCTGAAGATGATTTCCCATGCCATGCAAAACTAATTCTGCATAATGTTTAAATTTGGGGATGTCACGGCAATTCTAGCAGGATTCCCCAACCAGCGGCATTTAAACAAAATAGAAAAAGCCTCCGGCGGGAATCGAACCCGCGACCTCGTCATCATTGTCCCTTTTTTAGAATACCAATGACGCGCTCTGCCGTTGAGCCACGGAGGCATTTTTGCAGCAACTATAGCAAACCATGAAAGTTTTTTAGGTGTTTTGCATGGTTTGCTAGATAGCAGACCTTGGAATATCACCGAATTACTTTTTTGGTCTGCTATAAAATTTAGCCCGCCAAACAATTAAAAACCGCAAGGGGGGTTTAGCCGTTCTTTAGCGGCAAGGCCATAGCCATATCATTGGCGGAAAGGGCTTTAGCCCTTTTTCAGGAGCAGGGCAACGCCTTTCGCATCCCCGAGCCCGAACTCCTTTTCCTCGCCGCTTCCCATGTCCTTGAGTTTGAACTTTTTTTCCGCAAGCTCTTTTTCCCCAAGAACTATTGTGAACGCTATGCCCTTCTTGTTCGCGTACTCCATGTTTTTGCCGATTCCGCGCTCCATCAGGTTCATCTCGACAGCGACGCCGAGCTTTCTTAGCGCGAAGGCAAGCCTCACGCCTTCCTTGGCAGCTTCCTTTGAAAGGGGTATGATGAACACGTCGCTGTTCGGCCCTATGAAAAGAGTTTTTTCGAGAGCGTCAAACAGCCTGTCAATCCCAAGGCTTATCCCCACTGCAGGGGCAGGCGGGCCGCCGTAGAGTTGTATGAGGTTGTCATACCTTCCACCTCCGCCGACGCTCGGGCCTTCATTTAGCGCGATTTCAAAAACATTGCCCGTGTAATACTCGAGGCCGCGGCAGAGCCCCAAATCGAACTTCACTTCGGAAAGCCCGTTCTCCTCTGCAAGCGTCAGCAGCTGCGCAAGGTCATCAAGCCCTTCGTTCTTTCCGAGCACACTTTTAGTATCTTCTAGTGAGTTGAGGAAAATCTTCGCGAGGATCTTGTCATCAATGCCTTTTGCGAGCATTTCCTTGCGCGCCTCCTTCTCGTTTATCTTGCCTATTTTGTCGATTATCCTGAAGGCTTCCGCTATTTGCCCCTCGCGTATCCCGCAATTTTTGGCAATGCCCTCGAGCACAACACGGTTGTTCACTTTTATTGTGAACTCGAGCCCAAGAGCCTTGAGTATATCCGCCGATGCCGCGAGGCATTCGAAATCCGCGAGCACGCTCTTGACTCCGACGACATCGATGTCCGCCTGCGTAAATTCCCTGTACCGTTTTGCCTGCGGCCTGTTATACCTGTACACAGGCCCGATGCAGTAGCGCTTGAACGGCTTTGGCAGCTGCGGGTTTGTAGCGCAAACCCTTGCAAGAGGGACAGTGACGTCGTAGCGCAGGCCCAACTCCCTATCGCCCTTATCCTTGAAATAATAAATCTCGTCCTTTATGGCTTCGCCGCCGGAGCCTTTGGCGGAGAGGAGCGCGAAGTCCTCGACAACCGGGGTTTGCAGCGGCTCGAAGCCGTAGCGCTCGAAAACCCTCCTGCATGTATCCTCGATGAACTGTTTTTTCTTCGCCTGCTCTGGCAGGAAATCGCGCATGCCTTTCACGGTTTCGAATTTCATAAAGTTTTACCTCTTTGTTTTTTTTCTTTCTCTAGAGAATTTATTTTGAAAGGGCGACCACCGGGAATTGAACCCGGGCCCAAAGCTCCACAGGCTTTGATGCAAAAACCACTACACCATGGCCGCCATGTATTTTTCTGCTAACGATTCATTTCTTTCTGCCCATTTCTTTATTCTCTTTAAGTGTTTTGGGCTATGCCATCCCACTATTTCGTTATATTTCCTGAAGTTTGCGTATCCATATAGCACTAAATGCCACCATTCCCGGTTTTTGTACATTTTTGGGTTAAGCCCTGATATGGCAAGATTTCCTTTTAGGTTGAAAAATGCGTTCTGCTGGATAGGGGTAATCTTAGGAAAATCAGCTATTGTTGTGAAGTAAATCCCTTTCCATAAAGGTAATTATTGTCCGTGAGGGTTTAAATAGCTTTCATGGCCTCTCAAAAACGCCGCCCCTTCTGTAGTTTCTCCAAACCCGATTGTGCGTGTTTTCCTGGGAAGGCCGCTCCCTCTATAGCCGATTTTAAAATAGAAATAAAAGCCATTATCAAAGCAAGAGCTATTGCTATTATAAGATGCCTTCTAGAA
>CAYJWI010000012.1:0-34698 GCA_964373815.1 uncultured archaeon
AGCTGTTAATTCTATATAAATATTCCTTTTACCTGACGCTAACTTTACAGCTCAGCCAAAAGTTAATATTAAATAAGGCAATGCACATATAAAATATGTTATTTTATGCCTAACATGACTCTCGCGATACCTGACGAAACCAAGCGCAGGATGGAAAAGCACAGGCACATGAAGTGGTCAGGGGCGGTGCGGGCGATAATAGAAAAGAGGCTTGACGACTTTGAGGAAGCTGAAAGGTTGGCCCGGAAAAGCAAATTCACGCAAAAAGATGCCGACGAAATGGCCGAAATGGTGAATGCCGACATCAGAAAGCATGTAAAGGGGCTAATGGATGAAAGTCACGGTTGACGCAAACATCCTCTTCTCCTGCCTCATAAAAGAAGGGATGCCAAGGCGGGTGTGGTTTTCCCCTTCAATCAACCTGTACGCCCCGGCATTCGTTTTGCACGAATTCAAAAAGTATTCACCCGCACTCCTTGGAAAGTGCGGAGGCAAACGGGAGGGGTTTGCCAGCATTGCCGAAAAACTACTGGAAATTGTTGAATTTATCCCTGACAATGAGTTGGTTCCCTTTCTCCCGGGTGCAAACTCGCTGCTGCGCGACAAAAAAGACGTGCTGTACCTTGCCTGCGCGCTCAAGGAAGGCACGCCAATATGGAGCAATGACAAGGGCTTCAAAAAACAAAACAGGGTGCGCACCATGAATACGGCGGAGATGATAGAAGAGATAGGCATGCTCTGAGAGCAATCTCCTTCCCCCCTATAGCATATGGCCAAAAACCCTTATTGACCCTTCAAGAGCGTTGACTGGATTGAGGCATTTTACGAAAATTATACTGTGCCCTTCAAAAAGTATAAATGCGCTTTAAAGCCATGGCTTTTGAGCGCAGATAGGAAGGCATTTATATATTCGGCATATATGTAATATATACATCAAAACGGAGGTAGTTTTATGGTGCAGGCGATGGTGGAAATTCCGGAAAAAGCAAACCAGATACTCAATATTGTCAAGGCAAAGCACAAATTGAAGACGAAAAGCGAAGCCATTTCACTTGTCGTCATGGAATACGGCTACAACCTGCTTGAACCAGCGTTAAAACCCGAATACCTTCAAAAGCTCTCCAAGCTCGAAAAAGAAAAAGGGATACCGTTCAAGAACATCGGAGAACTGAGAAAACTTGTAGAATGGTAAAAGGATGCGGTCTTACGAAATCCTCCCTTCACTGCTAAAGGCACTTGAAAAATTATCCAAAAAGAACAAGGCACTCTACGAGCAGGTAATGAAAAAAATCGATGAAGTCATTGGCACGCAGGATGCCGAACACTACAAAAACCTCCGATACGGCATGAAAGACTCCAAGCGCGTCCACATAGGGCATTTCGTGCTAATTTTCGAATACCGGAAAAAGGAGGACAAAATCATCTTCAAGGGCTTCGACCACCATGACAACATATACGCAAAATGAAGACCGTGGAAGCCCAAATCAGAATAAGCCGAATAAAACCTATTGCCATAATACGTTGCCCCGCGGAGCAACCTATTTATTCATTTGCGCCACAATACTAACCGGCCTTTCGCATGGCTCTTTTGAAAAACTTTTTCCTGGCAGCCTGCCTGTTCATGCTCACCGGCTTTGCGCTGGCAGGCACTGCCCCGACCGTCAGCGTGACATCGCAAACCGCGGGCACATACCTCAAGAACGGGACAGCGAACATAACTTTTACTGTAACGGACGTGGACAACCCGGCAGATTTCAACGCCGCGCTCTACTACAGCACATCGGCGGGGGCGAAGGCGAACAAAATAGCGGACATGAACCTTCTCGTAACAGACCCGCTTCAAACCAACAAATGCTCCTCGACAACATTCACTTCAGCGAGCACGTGCACTTATTCGTGGGCGCTCTCTCTTGCTGACGGGAACTATTTCATCGATGTGCAGGCATCCGACCTGAACAATTCCGACAGCACGACCGCGAGCAGCGCCCCCTTTGCAGTGGACAACAATGCGCCCTCGCAGGTGGCAGGGCTTTCGGCAACAGCAGGCGATGCCCAGGTTTCGCTTTCATGGACAGCTTCATCCGCACCTGATTTCAACGCATACTATGTTTACACCAACTCCAGCCTTTCAGGCACCCTGACAACAACATCTTTCACGAAAACCGCTCTCACGAACGGCACTTCATACACTTTCATGGTAAAGGCAGTGGATAGGGCAGGCAACCTGGGCGCTGACGCGAATGTTTCCTCCACCCCGCAGGCCGCCGTGGTTTCAGGCAAGCCTGAAATAAGCTCGTCTACGCACAGCGAGGACGGCAGCTGGGTGAACAACGAGAGCCCCTCATTCACCTGGACCCCTGCCACAAATGCTGTGAAGTACAGGTATGCGCTGACTGATTCGCCTGACACGGTGCCGGATGCAAGCCTTGAGACCGCCGAGAGGGCAAAGTCATATTCCGGAATTGCGGAAGGCGAAAAATGGTTCCATGTAAGGGCGTGCGATGCCAATGGCAACTGCGGCGAAACCGACCATTACAGGATAAGGGTTGACAAGACCAGCCCGGGGCCGGTTGCGAACATAATCTCCATCAGCCAATCCGACGCAAGCATTTACCTTTCATGGGACCCCCCTTCGGACATTTCAGGCATAAAGGAGTTCATTGTATACAGGAGCGTGCAGCAGAAGTTCGGGGAAAGGGATTTCCTGTCCACTGACCCTGACGTGAAAAAAGTTTCCGGGATAACCACGGCAAGCTATACAGACCAGGGCGGGCTTGCAGTGGGCCAGGCTTATTATTACAGGATACAGGCAGTCGACGGCGCGGGGAACAACAGCAGCATCAGCTCTGTGCAGAAGGCAGTGAATTCCACCAACAGCTGCCAGCTAGAGATTTCCTCAAACCTTCCGGAGTACGCGAAGGCAGGGAGCCTTGCATTCAAGCTCTCAGCCGCACCCGGCATCTCCGGCGCCACTTTGAGGGCAAGGATGCCTGGGAAGGATTATGAAAAGGTGCTTGAGAACAAGGGCGGGACAGAGATAGAAGCGGCAATAGATGTGCCGCTGGGGATTTGGGGAAAAGCGTCGGTGCAGGTTGAAGGCAGGGATTCGCATGGCAACAGGTGCAAAAAGGAATTCGATTTTGTTGCTGATTCAATCGGCCCGAAAGCTGAAATAATTGCGCCCGCATTGGGCGAGAAAATCAGCGGCCAGTACAAAATCACGGCAAAAATAAGCGATGAGGGGTCAGGCATTGCAAATGCCGAAGCGCTCATCAACGGGGAAAAAATCGGCGGCCTCTCGGAAAGCGCTGGGACATATTCGCTGGACTGGGATTCGGGCTCAAAAACGGAAGGCAGGTATACTCTCACAATAAAAGCGGAAGACAAGGCTGGCAATGGGGAGGGAACGGAAATTGGAATAGTGGTCGGGGGGCCCGGCGGGGAAGTTTTTGCAGAAAATGAGGAGTCATACAACGCGCAAGACGTGCGCTCGCTGCTGGAAAATGCCGGGCTCAGGGAAGAGCTCATAAGCGAGGCGGAAAGGATTGTGGAGAAAAATCCCGTAAAAAGGAAGCTTTCAATCATGAGGACGCCTGAAGGCATGAAAGCCACCATCACCCTTTCACTCAGAAACCCGGGCGCGAAAAAGAGGATGTATTTGGTTGAAGTGATTCCAAAGGAAGTGGCCCAGAACGCGGCCTGGATTGAAAGCCCAACGCCCTTTGTGGTGCTCGAGCAGGACCCTGTGGTGAGCTTTGAGCTGGGTGAAGTCGGCGAAGGCGAGGAGGCGCAGGTTTCATATTCCATTGCAGGCAAGCTTACCGAGGAGGAAGCCAACATGGTGGCTGAGGGGTTCGCAAAGTTCGCTGTTCCGCCTTTGGCGCTCGAAACCGAGGCAAATGCCAACCCTTTCAAGGCCGCGGCCGCAAAACCAGGCGACAACACATGGATGGTGCTCGCCGCCGCGGGAGTGATAATGATATTGTTCGCGGTATTCGTCGGGATAGGGGCAGGAACATATATCCTCCACAAGCGCCGGGAGGAAAAAGGGGGCTTTTCGCCCCCGCAAGAGCCCACAAAGGCCGAGAAGAAATCAGAGGCGCAAAGCCCTCAATCAAGAAATAAGTGAAAATAGGAATGGTTTTTTTGGGGCAGGGTTTCTTATTTTAAAACCCTTTAATTTAACACTAACCCCTTGGCCAAGGCTCACTATTTTAATGATTTCAGGTTTCCCTAATATAAGGGTTTTTTCATGTACATGGCTGCTGTGATAGGCGCTGGCCCGGCTGGGCTTGTTGCCGCAAGAAGGATTCAGGAAAAAGGCTGGAAGACAACTGTGCTCGAGGAGCACCCCAATGTGGGCGACCCTGTTGCCTGCACTGGCCTCATAAGCTCTACCGGAGTGCAGGAGCTCGGGATACGCAAGGAAGTAGAGGAAGTGCTCATGAACAAAATCCGGGGCGCGCAGATTTTTTCCCACAACCACGAAATGATAAAGGTCGAGAAATCCGAAACCGTCGCTTACGTCGTTGACAGGGGCGGCTTTGACAGGGTGCTCGCGCGGAATGCGGCCGAAGCAGGGGTCGAGCTCAAGCTGAATACAAGGATGATTGACATACGCAAGGAAACCGTTTTCGTCGAGCACAAGGGGCGCGGCGAGCTGCTCAAATCAAAAGTGATAATCGGCGCTGACGGGGTGAACTCGAAGACGCGCGGGATAATGGGCATAGGCACGAAAGTGAATGACTTCGTGCACGCATACCAGGTCGATGCGAAGGGAAAATTCGACCCGAAGCACGTGCAGGTCTTTTTGGGCGATTACGCGAAAAACTTTTTCGCATGGATTGTGCCAGAAAATGAGGAGGTTGCAAGGGTCGGGCTTGCGAGCACTTCGGGAAACATACGCAAGGACTTCAACGTGTTTGTCAAGGAGAAAAACATTTCCGGCGAATTCTGCGACATGTGCAGCTCGCTAATACCAATCGGCGAGCCATTGAAGGGCATTGTCAAGGACAACATGCTGCTTGTGGGCGATTCCGCTTTCCAGACAAAGGCGACCACGGGCGGGGGGATTGTCCTCGGCATGGCCGCGGGGGAAATCGCGGGAAAAGCCGTGGATGCGCACTTCAAGTCAAACGCCCCGCTCAAGGATTACGAGAAGAACTGCGCTGAAATCAATAAGGATTTGCGGCTGCACTGGAAGATAAGGCAGTACATGAACAGCAAGAGCGAAGAGCAGATTGACGGGCTTTTCCGGAGCATGAACAAGGCAAAACTCGGCGAGTTCCTCAGCCTCTATGGGGACATGGACAGGCCCACGAGGTTCGTGGGAAAAATACTCACAAAGCCCTCGATGTGGAGGCTTTTCCCCGAAGCGCTCAAGTTCCTCGGGACGTAAAAACTGTTTTAGCTTATGAACAGAATTATCATTCATCTCGACCTCGACTACTTCTACGTGCAGCTAGAGGAGCTCCGCAAGCCGGAGCTGAAAGGAAAGCCAATCGCGGTGTGCATGTTCTCCGGAAGAACGGAAACTTCAGGCGCGGTCGCAACCTCGAATTACGCCGCGCGCGAACTTGGGGTTCGGGCGGGAATGCCGATTGCATTTGCAAAGAAGGCCGCACCGAATGCTGTTTTCCTTCCCGCGGACAGGGAGCACTATGAAACCATTTCCGAGCGCGTCATGGACATTGCAAGGGAATCCGCGGACAAGTTCGAGCAGGCGGGCATAGACGAGTGCTATCTTGACATCAGCGCGAAGGCGCATGGGAGCTACCCTGAAGCGAAGAAAATCGCCATGGAGCTCAAGAAAAGGATTTTCAGGGAGGAAAAGCTCACGTGCTCAATCGGCATCGGGCCAAACAAGCTCATAGCAAAAATGGCATCCGGCGTGAAAAAGCCGGACGGCCTCACCGCGATTGCGCCAGCGGAGGTGAATGGTTTCCTGCGCGCGAAGAGGATTTCTGATTTGCACGGCATAGGGGAAAAGACAGCGGAGGCGCTTGCGCAAAAAGGCATCAAAACAATCCCCCAGCTTGCGCAGGCTCAGGTGAGCGAACTACAGGAAATGTTTGGCGAGAACCGGGGAAGGGTAATCCACGAAAAGGCGAGCGGGGTAGATGAGGGCGAAGTGGAGGAGAGGGAGAAGCAGCAGTTCTCGAGGATTGTGACGCTAAAGGAGGATACCTCAAGCCCTGAAAAACTTTCCCCGGAATCAATAAAGCTCGCAGAGGGCCTTTGCCAGAAGGCGAAGGATAGGAAGGTTTCATTCAGGACAGTGTCTATAATACTCATTTCGAACAAGCTTGAGACAGTGACACGGAGCAAGACCCTCGCGCTGCCGTCGCAGGCAAAAGAGGAAATACTCAAAACCTCTTCAGAGCTCTTCGCCACATTCTTTTCCGAAAACAGCGCTTTTGTGGCGAGAAGGTTCGGCCTGCGGATAAGCAACTTCGAAGAGCCGAGAAAGCAGAAGAGCATCTTCGAATTCAGGTGATTCTGTGGCAATTACCCAATCTGGGAGAAGCCAAAAACACACCTTTTGGTTTATACATAAAATACCTGAAGCTTCAATCTTTAATAACACTTAACCATTAAAATATCTAAAATAGGGCAATCGAGAACCCCCAAAAAAAAGCACCAATAAGACGTGGCCGCATGAAAAACCCTGTTTTCCCCGAATTCCTAAGGTTTGCCTCGGTAGGCGTTGTCTCAACAGCCATAAACTACGGGGTGTTCCTGATTTCGCTCTATGCCCTCGGGCTGGACTTTATCACGGCAGGGGCGACGGGGTATATCGCAGGGGTAGCCGTGGGCTTTGGCCTCAACAAGAGATTCACTTTCAAATCCGATGGCAGCACAAAGGCAGAGCTCCAGAAGTATTTTGCGGTATACACTTTCTCGCTCTTCCTTGGCCTTAGTTTGCTAAAGCTTCTCGTGCAAAGCGCTGGTGTCCATCCCGCGGCGGCGAATGTCCTTGTGATAGGAGTCACCACGGCGACGAACTTCATCGGAAGCAAGTTTTTCGCGTTCAGGAAAACCAGCCTGCCTCAAATTTTTCGCGGCAAACTTTTCCTCTCCGTGCTTCTGCTCAAGGTTGTTTTCGCATTCCTATTCGCATCGGATTTCCTGCTAAAAGGCACAATACCTTTTGTCGAGTATTTCGTCTCTTCAGGCTTCCAGAACCCATACCAGCACTTCCTCGAGCTCGGAATGCTCAAGGCATTCCCATACTCAACCACAATGCTCATCACGGTTTCAATACCGGCATTCGTCCTCTCATTCCTTCCGGGGGTGTTCGGCAATGAAATGCTCCAGCTCTTCCTCGCAAGGCTCCCGCTCCTTGCAGCGGACATCGGGATATTCTATATCCTGCTAAAACTCCTGAAGACGCGGGAGAATGAAGTCCTGCTCTACTACTGGTGCTCGCCCATAATTTTCTACATTACCTATTTCCATGGGCAGCTCGATGCCATACCGACATTCCTGCTCATGCTTTCGCTCTACCTGCTGCTCAATGAAAAAAAACTCGGCTCAGCGCTCGCCCTCGGTGTTGCGCTGAGCGCGAAGGCAAACATATTCATTGCCGTGCCGTTCATCTTCCTATACCTCTGGAGAAACCAGGAATCTGTCGGAAAAATAGTGAAATACTTCGCGGCTTCGCTTGCAACTTACGCGGTGCTCGTGCTGCCTTTCATTTTCACAGAGGGCTACCAGAAGCTGGTGCTGGGAGCCGAAGAGCAGTGGTGGGTATTTTTGCTAAACATACATCTCGGAAATACCGGCATAGTGCTCTACATCGTGCCGCTCGCGCTCACGCTTTTTTTCCTGAGGCTTTCGTATTTCAGGAAAATAAACCAGGATGCGCTCATGATGGCCTTTGCGGGGGCGTTCACGATACTCGTAACGCTTGTGCCCCCGAGGCCGGGATGGTTCTTCTGGGCTGTGCCATTCCTCGCGTACTTTTTCGTAAAGGATGAGAACATCTCGAAAAAGAACTACTGGGCGATAAACGCGCTCTTCCTGCTCTACTTTTTGGTCTTCAACAGGGAATCTGATTTGTTCGCGTCGTTCCAGCCAATCAGCAGCGCAATCGCATCACACCCTAATGTCTTCTCGCTTCTTTCGGCTGGCAACATCGATGCCGGATTTGTCTCAAGCATGGTGTTCACGATTTTCATAGCGCTGATGTTCGCGAACTTTTACTTCGTCTACAAGTTCGGGATAATCGCAAACCTGCGCTACAGGAAATCCGGCCTGCGGGTCGGAATTGCCGGGGATTCGGGGAGCGGGAAGACATACACCAACGCAATCATACTCGACATGGCCGGGGAGAGGAATGTCACCGTGCTCGAGGGCGATGATTTGCACAAGTATGAGAGGCAGAGCGCGAAATGGGAAAAGCTCACCCACCTAAACCCCAAGGCGAACCTGCTGCACCGCGAAATAGGCTTTCTCGAGGGCATGGATGAGTCGAAGAAACTCTCAAGGCGCGGCTATGACCACTCTACCGGAAAATTCACGGATGAAAAAACCGTCCTGCACAAAAAATTCACCCTTGTCTCCGGGCTGCATTCTTTCTACCTCGCGAAAATGCGCAGCATGCTGGACATCAAGATTTTCCTCGACCCGCAAGCCTCGCTCAAAAAGGAATGGAAAATGCAGAGGGATGTTGCCGAAAGGGGCTATTCGAGGCAGAAGGTAATTTCTGCGATGCGGGAAAGAAAGGAGGATTCGCAGAAATTCCTCTCGCCGCAGAAAAAGTTTGCAGACGTTCTGATTAGCTACGAGATGCAGGAAAAAGAGAGGAAGGGCGAAGGGGGGAAGAGGCTGGTCGTTTCGCTGCCCAACACGTTTGATGCGGATTCGCTGATTGCAGCACTCGAAGGGAGCGGGGTTGATGCAGATGTCGAGTACGGGGCTGATTTGAGCACGTTAAGAATGGTTTTTTCGGGAAAAATGGGTTCCGAGAGGACGGCTTTTGCAGCTTACAAGCTCGTGCCGAACCTCGAGGAAGTGCTCGAAAACCGCACCCCGAAGTGGAGGGAAGGCCTAGACGGGGCGATACAGCTCATTTTGCTCATGCTTTTTTCCGAAAACCTCAAGGCAAGGAAAGGCGGGGAGTGAATGGTCCCTGATGAGTTCTTCAGCGCCTGCAGGAAAATAGGCGCGGAAAAAGCCCTCTCGCAGGCGGGGGGAGGCAATATTTCCCTAAAGCTTGATGGAAATAAAATGGCTGTGAAATCATCCGGGATTGAACTTGCAAACGTATACCAAGAAAAAGGGGTTTCGATTGTGGATTATAGGAAAATAAGCGGATTTGTGCAGCGGGTGGCAAGCGGGAAAATCCCTCACGAAAAAAATTACATGACGGCCCTTGCACAGGGCACTATTAGCGGCGCAAAGCCCTCGATGGAAACCGGCTTCCATTCCCTGCTCTCAAAAGCCGTGGTGCACACGCATCCAATAGGGCTCAATTCGCTCGCGTGCGCAAAAAACGGGAAAAAAATGCTTGAAAATTGCCTCGGGGAAAAATTCACATGGATTCCGTATTCGACCCCGGGAGTAAAGCTCTCGATTGAGATAGAAAAAGCCCTGCGTAAGCAAGCAGAAAAACCCGGAGGGCGGCAAATAATAATTCTGGAAAGCCACGGCCTTATAGTAAGCGCGGAGTCCATGGGCTGGTGCGTGCAAAAGGCCTTCGAGCTGAACAACAGGGCCGAGGATTTCATGAGAAGGCAAAAAGTGATTGTCTTCGCGCAGCCCTGCGAGCTGCAGGAGAGGGGAGGGATGCTTTTTTGCCAGGGGCTCCGGGGCCTTTTGGCTTCAAAGGGGAAAAAAATCCTTGCAGGATACCCCTTTCCCGATTCAGCAGTGTACTATAGCACCGGATTTGGGGAAAAAGGAAGCGGGAGCGTGAACTTTTTTCCGGACGGCTCTATACAGATACTTGAAAACAACGCACTGAAAAGGAAACGCATAAAGGAAGCCCTAGGGGCGCACCTCTCGGTGGCAATGAACATAGCGCAATTCGCACAGCCAAGGTTTCTCAAGGGAAAGGAAGTAGAGGAGCTGCGGGAAATGGAATCCGAGAAGGAAAGGAAAGAGGCAGCGGCATGAAAGTAGTCATACCAATGTCAGGGGAGGGCAAGAGGTTCTCCGATGCCGGGTACAAGGATATAAAGCCGCTCATAATGGTTGATGGAAAGACCATGGCAGAGCATGTAATTGGAATGTTCCCAAAAAAATCGGAATTCGTTTTTGTTGCAAGGGAAGACCACCTCAAGACAACCAAGCTCAAAAACATTCTCCAAAAAAACGCGCCTGATTGCACTATTATCCCAATAAAAAAGCACAAGCTTGGCCCAGTGCATGCGGTACTGCAGGCAGCGGGAAGAATAAATGACAACGAGCCTGTAATTGTCAATTACTGCGATTTTTATGCGGAATGGGATTTCGGGGCGCTCGAAAAAAAAGCACGGCAAGGCGGGTTTGATGGGGCTCTGAGCGGGTACACAGGGTTCCATCCGCACCTTTTGTGGCAAAACCTCTATGCAGGAATGAGGGTTGATGGGGCAATGAACCTTCTGGAAATAAAAGAGAAACATTCTTTCACACAAAACCCTATGGATTCCTACCATTCAGCGGGCACTTATTATTTCGCAAAAGGCGCTGAAATGAAAAAATACATGCAAGAGCTCGTGGAGAGGGAACTGGCAGTGAACGGTGAATACTATGTGAGCAGCGTTTACGCCCTCATGCTGCGCGACAAAAAAAAGGTTTTCGTGCAAAATGTGGATTACTTCCTCCAGTGGGGAACACCGAAGGATCTAGAGGAATACCTCTACTGGTCAAAATATTTTTCCCAACAAGGAAAAAACGAAAACGCACAAGCAAAGCTGCCGAAAAAAACCACTCTGCTAATGCCCATGGCGGGCCTCGGGAAAAGGTTTAGCGATGCAGGCTATGCAGGACCGAAGCCGCTCATAATGGTTGACGGAAAGCCGATGTTCATGCATGCGCTCGATTCGCTTCCGCAAACAGGTGAAAAGGCATTTGTCTGCCTCAAAAAGCACGAGCAGGAAGGCTGGATTGAGGCAAGGATAAAGCGTTTTTTCCCAGAGGCAAAAATCACACTCGCAGAAGATGCAACAAAAGGCCAGGCATCCTCGTGCATGCTCGCGGAAAAAACCATTGACCCCAATTCCGCGCTGCTCATAGCGGCATGCGACAATAAAATAACCTTCGATGCAGAAAAGTTCGCCAAAATGGCAGGGGAAAAAGGCACGGACGCAATCATATTTACTTTCAGGAACAATCCCGCGGTGCAAAGAAAGCCGGAGGCTTACGGCTATGTGAAAACAGATGGGGAAAATGCTGTTTTTGTTTCGTGCAAGAAGCCAATCTCGAAAAAGCCCATGCAGGACCATGCGGTCACTGGGATTTTTTATTTCAGCAAGGCACAGGACTTCTTCGACTCCGCGAGAGAAATGATAAGGAAGGGAAGGACGGTAAACGGGGAGTATTACGCGGACACCGTGCCAAATGAGCTCTTGGAAAAGGGGAAGAATGTGAAGGTATTAGAGGCCGGAGAATACATAGTGCTCGGTACACCGCAGGACCTCAAAACTTACGGTTACTGGAAAAATTATTTTGAGATGAAAAAGGGGAGAGGAACATGAAGACTGGGTTTCGAAATGAAAATAGGGAGCAAGCCATGACAGCCGGAAAAACCCTGCTCTCAATCGCCATCCCATGCTATAACGAAGGGGAAAACCTCTGGCCGCTCTCGGATGGGTTTGGGAGGGCAATAGGAAAGAGGAAGGGAATTGAAGTCGTGCTGGTCGATAACGGCTCAAAGGATGGGTCAGATGCAATAATGGGAAAAATAGCGAAAAAGCACGGGTTTGTAAGGGTTGTAAAGGTTAAGGAAAACACAGGATATGGGAACGGCATATGGCAGGGCCTGCGGGCCGCGAAAGGCGAGTTCTTGGGCTGGTGCCATGCGGACATGCAAACGCCTCCGCAGGACATCATGAGGGGGGCTGAAATAATTCTCGGCGCTAGGGACGGGAAAAATGTTTTCGTGAAGGGGGAGAGGAGGGCAAGGCCTCTTTTTGATTTATTCTTCACTGCCGGGATGGGGGTTTTTTGCAGCGCAATCTTGGGAAAATGGCTCTTTGAAATAAACGCGCAGCCGAACTTCTTCCACAAATCATTCATGCGAAAACTTGGCAGCCCCCCTTCGGATTTTTCATTCGACCTTTATGCCCTTTACATTGCAAAAAAGGGAGAGATGGAGATAATACGCTACCCAGTGGGTTTTGGCAAAAGGGAGCATGGGGAGTCGAGCTGGAACAGCGGGCTTGCGGCAAAAATGAAATTCATTAAAAGGACTATCGGGTTTACATTAAAGCTTAGGGAGAGCCTGGGGCAAAAAAATGATTAAGGTCATCCACCGCGTGAACACTATCTCGGGGCTTGCTAGAGTTCCGCCCGGATGCGGGGTTGAAATAGACATACGAAATGAAGGCAGCAGGCTGATACTTAACCACGAGCCCTTTGAAGGCGGGGAATCGTTCGAGGATTTCTGCTCCGCTTACAACCACAAGCTGCTCGTCCTGAACGTGAAAACCGAGGGCATTGAAGAGGAAGTGTTGAAAACCGTCAAGAGACATGGAATCAAGGATTATTTTTTCCTCGACCTCACTTTCCCTAAAATTCTTGAGCTTTCCGCAAAAGGCGAGAAGAACATCGCTGTGCGCTTTTCCGAATATGAACCTATAGAGAACGCCCTTTGCCTTAAGGGGAAAGTGAAATGGGTCTGGGTGGACACCTTCACAAAGCTCCCGCTCACCAAAAAAATTTACCAAAAAATCAGCAAAGCCAGTTTCAAGGTTTTTCTCGTGAGCCCAGAGCGCTGGGGACGGCTCGGAGACATAAAAAAATACAAAAAGTTTTTCAAAAAGGAGAAAATACTTATTGATGCCGTAATGGCTTCGCATGAACTAATCAGTGAGTGGGATTGAATGGCAAAGCTTGCCGCAGTGCTTCTTGACCTTGACGACACGCTCTATGATTATGGGAAATGCAACGGGCCGGCCAATGCAAAAGCTTTTTCCCTGATTGCAAAAAAATATGGATTGGGCCTCAAGAAGGCGGAAAGGGTTTTCTTGAAAGCAAGGAAGGAAGTGAAAGCCCTCATACCAAAACAGGCTGCCTCGCACTCGAGGCTGCTCTACTTCAAGCGCATGATTGAGTTAGTTGGGGGGAAGACGGACGCCTCATATTCACTGCTGCTTGAAAGGGAGTTCTGGGCGGAATATTTTTCAAAAATGAGGCTGGAGAGGGGAGTGAAAGGGTTCCTGAAGATGTGCAGAAACAACGGCCTTAAAATCGCCGTCGTGACAAATCTGACCGCGCAGATACAGCTAAAGAAGTGCAAGAGGCTTGGGATAGGAAAGCTCGTGGACCTGGTTGTCACTTCAGAGGAAGCGGGGGCGGAAAAGCCTTCAGTGAAAATTATCAGGGTTGCGCTCAAAAGGCTGGGGTGCAAAAAAAGCAGGGCAATCCTTGTGGGCGATTCGGATGACAGGAAAGCTGCAAAGAAAGCGGGAATAAGGTTTGTGCAGGCAGGCCAAACAATGGGATTTGGGAAGATTCAAAATATGTTAAGCGGGAAGTAAATGTGGTAAATATGCTCGAGGAACACAAGTCGAAACATTCCGAGAACCTGTTAGCCCATGAGGGTGACGTGGTTTTCGCAAGGGAGAACTATTACCGCTACCGTCCCGCAAACCTCGAATTCCTGCTCAAAAAGAGATTTTCCTGGATGAATGATTTCATAAAAAAAGGGGACAAGGTGCTCGAAGTCGGGTGCGGAACCGGTATTTCGAGGGATTTCATAAGGCCTGACTGCAATGTCCTTGTAACCGATTTCGCATCCCATCCGTGGGTGATGAAGAAAGTGGATGCGCTAGACACCGACCTGAAGAGCAAGAGCTTTGATGCCGTTTACTGCAGCAACATGATACACCACGTCCCTTTCCCTAAAAAATTCTTCAAGGAAATGGCGCGCATACTAAAACCAAAGGGGAAGCTGATTGTACAGGAAATAAACTGCTCGTTCATGATGCGCATTCTGCTGCTCGCGGCACGCCATGAAGGCTGGTCTTTCAGGCAGGACCCATACAGCCTTTCCGAGCCATGCACAGACAAAAACGACCTCTGGTCTGCAAACTGTGCAATACCGAACCTCCTTTTTGATGACATAGAAAAATTCCACTCCAAGGTGCCGGAGTTTGGGTCCATCTACCAAAAATACTCAGAGTTCTCCATATTCCCCCTTTCAGGGGGGGGTAATCGCGAAAGGGCCTTCAATCAGCCTGCCAAAAATAGTTTTAAGGGGATTTGATGCGCTGGACGAAATTCTTGTCGGACTTTTACCGGGCGTTTTCGCGCTTCAGAGGCGCATAGTGCTCCAAAAAAGGTAAAATGTCTTCACCAAACCGGAAGGAATCGATTGTGAAAAGGACACACAGGCAGTGGCTTATTCCGATACTCTGCGCTGCCGCGATAGCGCTCATAATCATATCCTCCGACGTAATGGTGGCATCGCAGGCAGGAAAGGATTACTACCCATTCCACTATTTCACCCCGAGCATCAAAACGCTTGATTTCACGATGTACTCGGCAATCGTAGAGCACGTCTCGCTGACTGGCTGGGTTGGCGAGCCGCAGATATTCGAATTCGCTGGGCAAACGCCTTCAAGGGAATGGCTGCCTTTCCTCATAGGCGGATTCCTGAGGGTGCTTTCTGGGGATTACTGGATAATAATCATAAAACTCATTGGGGCCATCTCGGTTTTTCTGCTTGCCTGGCTTATTTTCGGAAGATGGACAGAAAAGCAGGAAACCAGGATTTTGCTCTCCACACTTTTCGCGCTTTTTCCCAACATTTTCGACTTGGCGAGCCCGTGGCTGCCTGAGCTTGTGGCCAACATTGCCAAGTTTTTATCTGCAAGCTCCCTTTTTCTTGACAGATTCCACTCGCCTCTGGCAACGCTGCCGTTTTTCCTGCTCTCGCTCTACCTGACCTTTAGGGCATTCGATACAAAAAAAAGAACGGACGCGATAATGGCTGGCGTTTGCGCGGGGCTTCTCATTTACACTTATTTTTATTACATCTCGTTTTTCGCAGGGCTGCTAATTGCCCTGCTTTTCGAATGGAAAGAGAGCCGAAAAAAAGGGGCTCCTTTTTTCTCCGCTCCGCCAAGGCACATAATATGGATTTTCATCGCCGCAGCTATTATAGCACTGCCATATGTGCTAAACGTTTTCCACAACATCTCGTTGGGGTTTTCGGCGGACATGCTCTCAAGGCTAGGGCTTGATGAGGTGAGCAGGGCGTATTACACAATCCCCACACTCAAATACCTCGCCCTGCTCGGGGCAGCAATCCTGGTTATAAAAAAGTGGGATTCGGAGAGGGCAATGCTTGCAGGAATGCTCGCTTTCTCCGTGGCTGCAATGAATGCGCAGCTATTGACCGGGTTTAACCTCTCAATACTGCACTGGCAGAACCAGGTAGCGGACCAGGTTTCGCTCTTTTTCATGGCCTCTCTTCTGCCATTTTGGAAAGCCGGAAGGCTCAGGCTTCCGAAAATCAGCCTGCCGGAAAGATTTCCAAATTTATCTTCGCTTGCAATACCTGCCACGATAATTCTTCTCTTGTTCGGGTTTGTAATCCAGCTCAATTCTGTAAAATACCGGTGCAGTGGCGAATCAACTGTAAATCCTGGCAGCTGCAACAATTACACTATAAGCCCCTATGAGCGCGCGGGGTATGAGTGGCTCAAAGCCAATGCCTCGGCAAATGATGTGGTGCTCTCTCTTAGCGCTCAGACCAATGCAAGGATAAGCGCTGACACAGGACTGTATGTGTATTATCCGAACGGCTTTCTCACTACAGCCAGGAATTCCGAAATAGAGCGGCGGGTTGCGTTTGCGTACAGGTTCTTCGGGGTTAATCGCCGGGAATTCGCCTTCCTTCTGAGCCCGCAGAAGGAAACCCTCGGCATCCAAAAAATACAGGAGCCAATAAAGAGCGATGAAGACCTCGTGATGCATGAAAAGGCGCTCATCGCAAATTTCCCGTTCCACTTCCTCTACCACGCGACGATTCTGTGGCAAAAAAAGAAGTTTGAAACTTCGATTGCCGGCTGGCCGGAAGCGGTAAGAAAAGAAATTACTGAAGCAGGATATGAGGGGAACAATTTCTTTTATTCGAAAGAGGCTGCGGAACGCCTTCTTTCCCTCTATGACAGCGCAAACCCGCAGAGCCCTTTGGGAAAAATCAGTTTTGTCTGGGCCGGAAAATATGAGAGGCTTGTCGGGGATGGAAACGTGCTTGGAAATTACCCTTTTCTTGAAAAGGCGCTTGAGAACCCGGAAGTTACTATTTACAGGTTCATCGGCAAGTAACCTGAAAACTTTAAAAACACAATCCGGTTTCGAATTTACAAACTCGCCCTTCAAAAAAAACTAAAGAAAAAGCATTCACTAGGCTACTATCCTGAATGGTATTTCCTTAGCGAAGCTTCTCTGCACGTGCTCGAAGTCATTGTAGTGCTCGCAGACTTTCACCTTGCCGAAATAATTGCCGTCCATCGCAGTGCGCGAGGGGTTCACCGGAAGCTTGAGGGTTTCCTTCTGGCCTGGCCCGAACCTCTCGAACCTCTTCTCGGCCTTCTTCCTGCTTATGCCCACGGTGCCGAAAGTGGCCTCCATGGGAAGCTCTACTTCAACCGAAACCATTTTTTCTGCACTGTCCTCGTTTTCGAGCTCTATTATGAGCTCCCATGCCTCCTTCTTGCGAAGGCTTATGCGCAGCGGAAACACGCTTGTCCTAATAGAAATTCCCATATTTGGCACCAGAATCAGAGTATTTCAAAATCGTCAGTCTTCTTGCCCTTGAGAGAATCGAGCTTCTGCTTGAGCTGCGTCCCCGTAGCAGGGCCAATGCCCGCTTCCCTGCCCTTGGACGGAGCTGAAACCGCCGTGCCTGAAGACTTGAGGCCTTTCCTGAAGGAATTGATTTCATCCATGCTCCCTTCGCGGAACTCGCCCTTGAACCTGCAGCGCAGGCATTCCTCGGCGCCGTTTATGAGCCTTTTCATGTCAAGCGAGCCGCATGAGGGGCAGTACCTGTGCTTCATAAGCAAAAGGAACGTGCGAAAACAATTAAAAGCCTGAGCAAAGGGGAAAAGGCGGGAAACTGGAGAAATGACTTATGGCCTGGAAAAAGAAATGCGCAAGGCCCCTTGGGCAGAAGCGGAAAAAGGCGCAAAACGGGCTATGCTTTCGAGCAGTCATGATAAGTTGCCCCGTGGAGCAACGTATTTATTCTCCAAAGCATTACTTTTGCGAATGGAAGTGCTCCCCCTCACCACAATCGGGATAATAATCGTAATCGCGATACTTGTCAGCGTACTTGTAAAGAAGTTCGGGCAAAACCCGGTGCTCGGCTACATCATCGCGGGGTTCGCGCTAGGGCCCTTCCTTTTGAATTTTTTGCACCCGACAGACCCGCTTGTGATAGGCTTTAGCGAAATGGGGCTTTTCATACTTCTATTCTACCTCGGGTTAGAGCTTTCGCTAAAGGACTTCCTTGCCGCGGGGGCCAGCTCTTTTTTCCTCGCACTGCTTGACATCGCGGGCTCGATTGCACTAGGGTTCATCATCGCTTACGCTTTCGGCTTTTCGATGGTTTTTTCACTGGTAATAGGGCTCATGCTCTTCTGCACGAGCACGGCAATAGTTGCAAAGTTCGCATTCGACAACAAGATAATAGATTACCCCGCGACAAAAATCTCCATTTCAATATTAATACTGCAGGATTTTCTCGGGATAATCCTGCTCGTTTTCCTAACGAGCTTTTCGAAAAGCGGGCAGGCAATAGACCTTGCCCTTAGCGCCGTGATGTTCGCGACAGCCGCGTTCTTTGTGGTTTACCAGCTCGGGCAGTGGGTCGAGGACTGGCTCACCAAAAACGGTTACGGCCACATTGAAGTGACGCTCTTCGCCCTGGGAATAGGGCTCATTGTAGCAACCCTTGCAAGCATCCTCCAGCTCTCAACCGCGCTCGGCGCGTACTTTGCAGGGTTCGCGCTCGCGGAAACGCGCGCAGGGCACAGGATAAAGAACGACATAAACTTCCTGCGCGATTTCTTCCTGGTTTTCTTTTTCGTGAGTTTTGGCACAACGATATTCTACAGCCACGCGGCGATGGGAGTGGTCATTCCGCCAACAGGCACGCTGGTATTTCTCATAGGGCTCGCAATCCTTCTCACAGTCGTTGGGACTATTGCGCACGGGGTTGTGTTCACGCTCTTCGGCCCGATTTTCGGGCTCAAGCGGGGAAATGACACGAGCCTTGGCGCAATCCTGCTCGGGCCCCTTGGCGAATTCGTCGTAATCATAGCGACTTCTGCGGTTGCAATCCTCTCGACGGAGGAAGCCCTCATACTTCCCACGATTTCCTTCCTCATAATCGCGGTGAGCGTTATACTCTTCCAGCCGATGTACTCGAACATTTCGCTGCACCAGCGGATTTTCGGGCTGCTCCCGAACATTTTCGCGGCAAGGGAAAAAACCCAGCTGGCAAAACACACCGACGAGTCGAAGGAGCACATGAAAAAAATCGCCCTCAACCTTTTTGTCGTGCTGGCAATTGGCTGGGTCGCGGTGCTGCTCTACGAGAGGCTGCCGCACATCGGAGTGCCCATAGTCTACAGCCGCGGGGTAACGACATTCATAATCTTCGCAATCTTCGCCGCCCTGCCATTCGTGCGCGCTCTGCGCGCCGCGAAAAGCCTCTACCGGCACATACACGGGAAAAAGGCGGCGAAGCTGGCAGCGGCTTTTGGGTAAAAGGCCTACCGCGAGGCTTGTGGACGCCCAAGGATAAAAGTTAAATAAAAGTTGGTATACTAATTAATCGTGAACACAATAACCATTGCCAAGGATAAGTATAATTTGCTCAAGAAAAAAGCCAAGTTCGCCGATGATGTGCTGCTCCAGCTTGAAAGGAGTTTCATGGACATCCGGGAAGGAAAAATAAGGAAATGGTCACATTAGGGGGTTTCAACCATTCTCTTATAAGCATCGGCATTTTTCAGCACCAAATCGATTATTTTCTGTTGCTCCTTTTTGCCGCAGAAACCGAAAGCCTGCCCGTTGAACTATTTTTGACAATTCATTTGGCGAAAGCGGCTTGAGCTTAGGCATTTACCACAACTTCTCTTATTCCGACGAATTTGTTCCGCGGTTTTTTGTTGAGCTCTTCCATTGACTCAATATACAATTCTATGGCCTCTTTCATATTGACCATGAGTTCCTTCAGGGTTTTTCCCTGTGAATAGCATCCTGGGAGTTCAGGAACTTCGCCGATAAGGTAGCCGTCAAGCCCTTTTTCAATTACCACACTGAACTTTTTTGTCATGCAAAAATATTGCTTGAACTTAATAAAAAGGTTTGCAGAACGCCTGTATTTCTATTCCCACTCCAGACTCTCTCCCAGTGCTATTTTTTTCGCTTTTCCCTCCGGCAACTCGATGAAGTATTTCGCGGCTTTCTTCGGGGTGTAATTTGGCATCCATGGGTGCAGCCGCGCCTTCTCGAAAACCTTTTTTTGCGCATCGAGATAGACGATGTCAATCGGGAATTGCACGAACATCATGTGCACGCTCGCCCCGACGCGGGTTTCATCCGGCAGAACGAAAATGAGCGCGTAATCGAATTTACTCTTTTCCTCGAACATCAGGCCCTTCATCCTCGTAAAAGCGGTTGATGCGAGACGTACATTTTCGATTATCTTTTGGCCTTTCGGGGCTTTGAAGAGCATTCGGAATCAGCGCTTTTTCTTCTCTTCCTTTATCATCTCGAGGCTGGGCACGATTATTTCCTCGAGCAGGGCCTTGGACTTTTCAGGCGTTATGCCGCTGTAGTTCTCATTGCGCAGCTCGTAGCGCAGGGATTCTATCTCGTCGAGCTTGCGCTGCATTTCGGAGACGATCTGCTCCACGCTCTTCTTCTGCACTGCCTGTGACTCTTCTGCCATGCTATCCCCTCTGTTTAGCCTATTATACGCTTTCCATGTTTAATAATGTTTTTCGCGGCCAAAAACGCGATGAAAGAGTTTTTTCGCACCGGCACCGAGGTTAAATCTGAAAAATACCGGCCCCTCTATTCGGCTGAAATGCGTTCAAGGAAAGATATAATAAGATTTGCCGAGTGTATTGGTTTTAGGCACCCTGCAAAAATCGCTAGATTGCAGGCTGCGAAATACGAGGTAGCCCCGTCGTCTAGCGGCCAAAGAATCCCAGTTCAGTAAATCGTTTTGTTTGAAAGATTGGTTTCTGCCGAAAGGATGACAGCCTCTGGAGCTGTATACCCCGGTTCGAATCCGGGCGGGGCTATTTTTTTACCATTTGCGCTATGCATAATAAATCTTCATTCAAACTTCTTTTCATGGTTTATGAAGTCCTTGAAACTGATACTTTTTTGAAAAGGTTTGGCACTCTTGACAAGGACGAAACGAATTGGGTAAGGAAGATTGTTGCGCAAATAGCTGAAAACCCAAGAGCTGGAAAGCCATTGAGGTTTGACTGGTTTAGGGAGAAAAAAATTCCGTGACAAGCGTCTTTATTACCTGGTTTATCATGATGTCAAAAAAATACTCGTTGTGGCTTTTGGCGGCAAAAAGGCAGCCACGCAACCTATGCCAACAGCGAAGGCAGGATAGTGGTCATTCCGGTGCATTCTGGAAGGAAAATAGATCGGGGGCTGCTCCTCAAAATAATAAAAAAAGAGCTTAAAATGACAAGAGAAGAATTCGAAAAATTGATTTAAGCGCTGAAATTTCAAAATCCGCCCTGCCCGACGTACTTGTCCTTGCACGCCTCCGAGCAGAAGCCCGAATAGAAGAGGTGGCGCGGGGTTGATTCCCTGGTTATTTCCTTCTTGCACGACGTGCACTTTTTTGTGTCCGGCATTGCATAAGTTTTCCCGGATTTCTTCGTGAACCTGCTGATGTCCATTAATGCAGAACGAATTGAATGTAATTTAAACCTAACCCCCGCAGGCAACTGCTACATAAGAAATATGTTTATTAAGATGTGAAAAAATAGTTTATTGGTAATATGAGGCAACACAAGACAAGGCCTGTAGCAAACCTGATGGGGGAAATAAGGGGTTCTCGGGCAAGGGCTTCTGGAAGGGAAGTGCTGAGTTTAATAAAGCAAATAAATGCCCTCGAGCCCGGGCAAACTTTGGCTGTCGGAAACAAAATATTCGCGAGGGCCAGGAAAGGCAAGATAGTGGTGAGCCGACTCGAATAATGTTCAACGCGTTCATACGGGCTGAACTAATCCATTAAATACCCGCAAGGCTGCGAGCCTCTTGTGCAGCAGCATAAGTTCAGCTCGGTTGAAATAGAGAAGGCACTCGGCTGGAGGGCCTTTGGGTTTGCTGAAAGCGAAAAGGCGAAAACCCTCTCCTCGAACCCTGTGCGCGAAATAATAGAGCTGAAGGGCGGGAAAAAATTTTACATCCTCAAAAGCATCCCCGAAATAAGCAGCGAGGAGGCGATGCTCCTTCGCAGCGTAATTGAGGAGTACAGGAACTCGCCGCAGAATGAAACGCACTTTGACGCGGAGCAGGAACTGCTCTCTTACTGCGAAGATAATTTTTTCGATGCGGACAAAGAGCAGCTCTCATACCTAAAAAAAATCCTTAAAGCAATGGCCTGCGAATCTGGGATAATTTCCGGGTTTCTTGAAGATGAATCGCTTGAGGAAATAGTGGTGATAGGGCTTGGCAAGGCAAAACCAATCCATGTTTTCGACTCGGTTTTCGGCTGGCTCCCCGCGAACATTTACTTCTCGAGCGCCGAGGAGCTGCGCAACATCATCAACGCCATGGCATCCCCGCTCGGAAGGAGGATTACCATGCAAAGCCCGAGGCTCAACGCGGTGCTAAAGGACGGCTCGAGGCTAAATGCATGCATAGAGCCGGCCTCGCTTTCAGGGCCGGCCATCACCATAAGAAAATTCAGGGCAAAGCCCCTCACCCCTGCAGACCTGCAGGCGATGGGCTCATGCTCGCATGAGCAGATGGCATTTTTGTGGATGGCGATGCAGGCAGACTGCTCGCTGCTTGTGTGCGGGAACACCGGCTCTGGAAAAACGACGCTGCTAAATAGCCTTTTCAATTTCGTGCCGCAAGAGGAGCGTATTATAATAATCGAGGAAACCCCGGAAATCAATGTTCCGCACAGCCACCTCATAAGGCTCGGCACCGCGGAAGGAATCGGCATAGGGATGGGAGAACTTATAGAGAACACGCTGCGCATGCGGCCGGATAGGGTTGTTGCGGGAGAAGTGAGGAATGGCGAAGAGCTCTGCGCATTCATAGACACCCTGCTCGCGGGGCAGGGGAAGGGAAGCTCCTTTCAATTTGCATCCATGTAGTTCAAAAAAATTATTTATTTGAAAAATATTTTTTTAGAATTAGTTGCAAGTATAAGGGCTATGTTTTATTTAATTGTTTCTTTTGGAGGGGCGGTGTAGAAATCATATTTACTTTTAAATCGGGTTTCCTTCTTTTGCCAAACAGAATTCATTTCAGGCTTCTTTTTTTGGAAAATTTGGAGATTAACGTCCGTTAAACACAATAAAAATGTTTAAAGGGGGGGTGCATAGTTTATGTTGGTAAAGATGAATAAAGCCGTTCCAATTGCATTTTTGATTCTCGTAATTGGAGTTGTTCTGGTTTCTGGTTGTGCAACAACCCAGAACAACAATCAAAACAATCCGCAGGGACAAAATCCACAAGGCGGAACACCCCCAGCAAACAATCAACCTTCAAATAATCAGCCAGCTAACAATGGTGGAAGTAATGAAGTGCCGTCACAACCACCGGCGCTTCCGGAATGAGGTGAAAAAATGAAAAAAATGTTTTTGTGTGCAATTGTGATATTGGCGTCTTTAGCCTTTATTGGCCAAGTAGGCGCAGTAAGTATAATGAATGGTCAGGCCACAATAGAAGGCCAAAGCGGCCCAAGCGGAATACTAACTATGAATCTTGAAAGTGGATGGAATATTGTACCCTTGAAAAATTTTTTCAGTTCCGCTTCTGGTCGTTATTGGGACTATTTTAGGAATGGCAAGACTACTTGTGACCAGTCAATATTCCAGAGTTCATGGATGTATCTTCCTTCACAAAATCAGTACCACAAAATAGCGGTAATAGATGACTGGATAAGTGCCGATACAAGAGACGATTCAGTACTTCTTTCAGAAAAACAAAGCAAATCATATAACGGCAATTCTGGCTCAGTTTGGGTTTACACGCCAAAAAGCTGCGCACTGACAGCCGACGATGGCGCATACTGGACTTTCCCAACAATGGGCGATTACTATACACTAAAAGCAGGATGGAACTTTTTTGTCATCGACCGTGCAATGGCGGCAAAGGGAGCAACATTAAAAGCAACCTTGAATGGGTGTAATGCAGTAAAATACAACATGTGGAATAATACAACCCAATCTTGGAAGTACAATCCAACACCAACAATAAACGATTCTACCACAGACATCTGGTCAAGAAAACTCACAGATAATGACGCATACACAACAGTCATTGTAAAAACAACAACAGATTGCCAGCTTACAACAGATTCAATAAAAGATTCTACGGCGCCCCCCACTATTCCAAATTAATGGGGGCGCATCATGGCATTCATGAATTATTTGCCATATTTACCCGGAGTTTTGGGCACCGTTATTCTACTTTATGCATTTTTCAGTTTGGTAAAAGGCAAAGTAAGTTATCCTATACCTGGAGGAAGCAGCCTCGCTGGACTAACCAAATGGAAAACTGCCTTAAAATCTGAAAAACCAATTTGGTTCTGCTATGGAATAGCCGTATGGGTAATTGCAGGACTTATTTTGGTTTGGGTATGCTTACGCTATTTTTATCCTTGACTGTGATATCCCTTTACTCAATCGTCACTTTTCCGTTCTCTATGCGCCAGGTGATTTGCTGGCCTTTGACGTCCCGGCTCAGATGTGATAGACCTTGGCACAACAGATTTCACGGCAAATGGGGACGATGATATAACACTCATATTTTTCGGCGAACAGTACAAACTAAAATCTGCAAAGCTCACTTCTCCGATTCAGTTGGTGCTTGAAAAATCCTCTTAAAGCAACAGTTCTTTCGAATGGGCGCCGGGTGCTCTAAAACAGCGGGTTATTAATTCGGTGAAAACAAAATCATATTGCAATGCTTCAAAGAGTTGACCTTCAAAAGGCTGGATTTTCAGAAGAACAGGCGACTGCATTATCAAAGGATGCGAGGTTTGCCAGAGTGCTCAGGAACTGGAGCGTTACAAGGTTACATGGCAGAATGGGGGAAATTTGCAGGGTTTACGGGGTTTCGAAAGAAGTGGTTGCAAAAGCAGTTGCAACGCAACCAAAATTCTTGCCACTTGACCACGAAAGAGTTCTAAAAAGCATCACAGCCACTTATGGAATTACAAGAGAAATTGCCGCCAAAGCGGTTTTCAAGTTCCCTGCTTTTGCAGGCTATGACCACCAAAAAGCCCTGAAAAACGTGGCGAAAAAATATGCCACGACAAAACAAGAAGCGACCCATGCAATAATACAATTCCCTCCCCTAGTCAGCATAGACCATAGCAGGTTACTGAAAGACATTGGCAAAATATATGGCGTGCCGCACAGTGCAGCCGCAAAAGCAGTTATGGGTTTTCCGGCATTCGCGGGCTATGACCACCAAAGAGTGATAGCGGAAATAATGGCTAAATATTCAACAAATAGAAAAATGGCTGCATATTCAGTAATCAGAAACCCCAGAATGGCAAGTTACAACCACGAAAGGCTGCTCAACGAAATATCAGAAGCATATAACATCAGCAAACAAACCGCGGCCCGAACAATTTTGACACACCCAAAAATTGCAGGCACAAACCACAAAAGGGTTGTTGAGCAAGCCACCAGACTAGGAAAACCGGTTGGCCTAACAAAAGAACAAGTAACCGCAGCATTACTCGAAAACCCGACCCTCACAAGCTACTCAATGCGAAGAAACCTCGCAGCCATCAACGCAATCAGCAGCGCCGCCCAAAGAACAGGAGTTGACATCTCCCCGCAAGAAGGACTAGAACTCTACAAAAAATTACACATCCAAAGCCCATACCCAGTTATCGGGACAAAAAAATCCGAAAAATTCTTCCAAGGAAAAACAAGCAAAATGGGGCAAACAGCACAAAAAAGACTGCAAAAAAGACCAAATTAGGGATTATTCTCGTAGTTGCGCGTTCACTTTATTTTTGAGTTGCACCCATTTGCCGTATTCTTCGAGGAAGTAGTTGAATGCATCTGAGTGCTTTTTCTTAAAGTCTTCCAGTTCTTGGTCAAACTCCTTGCTTTTGCCGAACCTTCTGAGTTGTGTTTGGTGCTGCAAATGTATCTACCTCTGGAAGATGTTCGTGCGCTGGTTGCTTTTATTGTTTTTGTTTTCAAAGTCCAAAAGTCTTGGAATTTTTATGCCAGATTTTGGAATGCGTGAACAAAACCTTTTTATAAAACCGGAACCGCGTGTCGTTTAGAGAAAATTTTTTCTCACAAACGGAGGTCTCATCTATGGAGAAAAAAGTGTTTGCAGTAATGTCGCTGCTCTTGCTCTTAGCCCCTTTGGGTTTTGCGGCTGGTGTTGCTGACATTACAGCACCAGTAACAAAAATCTACGATGCAATCAAGGGAATTGTCACAGTGCTCGGCATGATAGCAATAACGGTTGCCGGGGCAATGTACATGTTCTCAGGCTCAAACATACAGTCAAGAGAGAACGCAAAGAGCATGGTCTCATACGCAGTCGTGGGCCTTGTTCTCGTGTGGGTCGCGCCACTCATAGTGAATTATCTCTCTGCGCCAGTAGGAGTGTAGGGAGGCAAATAAAATGAAGTTTGCTGAATTGCTCCTGCCAATGCTGCTAATTGGGCTCATTTTTGGAGGCCACACAGCTTACGCAGCCACTGCACCACCTGCACCAATAAACATTAACATTGACTTGTCAGGAGTAATCAACGCAATAAACAACTCAGCAAGCAGCGCAAACAGCACCCAAAACACGAATACGGATTTGCTGAAAAACACAATGAACGGGCTTTCACTCGACTTTTTCGGCCTGTTCACGAATTCAGGGAAGGCAGCGGTAAGAGGCTTCAACACCACCCTACTCGGCCTCACCGCAAACCTTCTCTCAGCCAACCCAGACCCGGAATCAATGTACAAGCTCTGGCAATCAATAACCCTAATCATCTCATCATTCTACCTAATAATTTTCATGATAGTAGGATTGAAATTCCTGACATCCGGCCACAGCGTCGAAGGCAGAGAAAAAGCCAAAGGCTGGCTCAAAAACGCATTCATGATGATAATAGGGGTAAACGTGTCCTTCTACCTCTACAAACTCATACTCGAACTCTCAACAGCAATAACAAAATACATCTGGATAACCGGCTTCGAAAACTTCTTCACCGACTCAATACTAACCGGAGCAGGATTCGTAATGCTCATCTTTTCAGCAGCAACAATAGGCCTAGCACTCATCACACTCTTCCTACGCTACGCCTTCCTATTGATTGCAGTATTGCTCTTCCCAATCGGAATATTCCTGTATTATACTCCGAATCTCCAGAATTGGGGAAAAATAATTTTCAATTTAATCGGAATTGCATTGTTCATGCAATTCATAGACGTCATAATCTTCCTCGCCTCAAACCAAATAATTACAGCCTTCACAGGGGAACCCGGACAGGCCTTCATCCCAGCACTCGCATTCGCCCTAGTCGCAATAATCAACATACTAATGACCGTTTACGCTGTCCTCAAGTCTGCGTTTTCAATAGCAGACAACGCGCCAATATTGAGCTATGCATTCGGCGCACTCTCCGGACAGATAGGAATGCTGGTAAATTCACTCAAACCCGCGCCAAAACCCGCGCCGCTTGAAGGAAACACGGTGCAATAAGGATGTGAAAAAATGATTTCAATACACTATAATAGTTTTTTTCTAGATGTCACTAAATCTTGCCATTTTTTAGTCGGTTCTATAATAACGGGAGAGTCGACTAATGACCTAGTAAAATGGCCAAGAGCTACAAGTTTGTTTATCGAATTAATTCGATGCCTCGAAGCTCCACGAGAAAAGAAACTTTTTGCACCACGATGCGTTAATTCCCCCAATAGATATTGTGCAGGAGAAACTGTATGTTCACGAACAAATTGTTTGTTCGCTCTTCCCCATAAATATTCCACATCAATATTCCTTCCATCATTTACAGGCTTATACAACAAAGCGGCTGAAATATTTCCTTCAGATAAAATTCCTAAAAATTTGAACCCGTGCCGCTCCAAAACTAAATCAACACTAGTTGGCGATGAAGTGGCTACTTGTTTGCGAATAAAAGATCTGTCACCTTCACTTAAAGCAGAAAAATTCTCAACTAATTTGAATGAACTATTTCCTATCATAGAAAAACAAACAATGGAGGTAGTATAAATGTCTTACGAGATTCCAAAAAACCTGAAATATGAAGAAAAAATACTATTCAACCTTTCACTTTGGCAAGCTGGCTCACTTGGACTGTTCGGAGCCATTGCAGCCATAATTTTCACAAAAACGCCGCTTGCGTTTGAAATCAAGGCCGGAATTGCACTAGTAGTTGCCCTTGTCGGAGTGGGTTTTGCTTTCTTCGACCTCAAAGAACACGCTGCAAACTCACTCGGATTCATAACAAAGCCCAGAGTAATCGGGCATTTGGACAAGGAGATGCAAAAATTCATAGAAGTCAAAACCATTAACAACGAAATCATTACACTCAACAATGGGGCAATGAAGGCAATATTGCAAGTCCAACCAATAAATTTCCACATACTTTCAGCAAGACAGCAACAAGCAATAATTTCAGCCTACAAAGATTTTTTGAACTCCCTTGACTTCCCTATACAAATAGTAATGAGGACAGTAAACCTAAGCCTCGAAGAGTATTTGCAGCACTTGGAAGCAAAAGTGAAAAAAGCAAAGAATGAGAAGCTACAGGCACAATTCAATGACTTCCAAGGCTTTGTCCGAGGATATATAGAGCAAAACGCCGTCAAGAACAGGCTATTCTACATTGTCATCCCAGCCGACGAAAAAGACCAAAAAAAAGCCCACAACCAACTTGGCATCCGCATCAAACTCTGCCAAGACAAATTGAAAAATTGCAATCTTTCAACAAAAAGGCTCACAACCAACGAACTTGTTTCAATGCTTGCAAGCTATTTCGAAGGCTTCATAGAAACCCAAAACGAGTACCAATCAATGCTAACATTACTAGACAAAAAACAAAACGGAGTGATTGAATGAATGAAAAAACAGAAAGAGCAATAAGACAAGTCCCACACGAAATCAGGCGGCAAACCAAAGTAATGGCAGCAATAGGCGAAGCCCTCATTGACACCAAAATCAAAACAATCAAAAGCCAAAGCAAATTCGCCAAACACCACCTCAAGAAAGCATGGGATAGAGCGCTACAATCTCAAAAGTTGCCTGGGAAAAGCGTAGTGCCTAAAGAAAAACAGGCAAAAAGGTAAGAAAATAGCCAGTATAGTGCCTAAAAAGGCGATAAAAATGAGCTTCACACGCACAAAAAACATCAACGGAAACCAATACACCTACCTAGTCAAAAACGAACGCATAAACGGCAAGGTGGTGCAGAAGAACCTGAAATATTTGGGGAAAACCGTATGACCGAACTCTCAAGCCTGCTCAAGCCATCGCTCGTCAAAAATGAAGTGGACTTTTTTCAAGTCAATGAGCAGTTCGGGCGCGTAATAATGGCCGTAGGCTACCCCCGCACCATACGCGAAGGCTGGCTAGATTCAATAATATCCAGCGAAGGGAACTTTGACATGAGCATCCACGTCAAGCCATCACACATCGAAACAGTAATGTCACAACTCAACCAAGAACTTGTAAAACAGGAAGCCGACATGATGGCAGCCCAGATGAAGGGAATAGTAAACCCTTCGCTAAAAATCCAGCACGATGACACAATGCGAGTGCTCGAAAAACTACAAAAAGGCGAAGAAAAACTATTCAACATCGCTCTTTATATAGGCGCGAAGGCCTACGACAAAGAAAAACTTGAACTGCTCACCAAAAAAATCCTCTCGGAACTAAACTCAATAATGGTTATACCAAAAATACCGTTTTTGCGCATGGTCGAAGGAGCAAAATCAGTCTACCCCATACAGGAAGACAAGCTCAATGCCAACAGGAACATACCCAGCGATGCACTCGCAGCCTGTTTTCCGTTCACCACCGCTTACCTGAATCTTGATTCAGACGGAATACTATTCGGCCTCAACAAAAACAACAACATCCCAATAATTTTAGACCCTTTCAAATTCGCAAACTATAACGGCCTGATTCTAGGCACTTCCGGCGGGGGAAAAAGCGTCACCGCGAAATTATTCATTTTGAGAAATCTTTTGCGCGGAGTAAAAACAATCATAATAGACCCACAAGGCGAGTACGCAGAGCTTACACAAAAGCACGGCGGCCAACTCATTGAAATCCACCGCGAAAGCGAAACCATAATCAACCCTTTCGATTTGATGAGCGCAGACCTTGGGGAGAAAACCATTTCGCTTATGGATTTGTTCAAGATAATGTGCGGCGAGCTCACAGAAGTCCAAAAAAACATTCTAGACAAGGCAGTGCATAAAGTCTACCAAGAAAAAGGCATCATAGCAAATGCACCTGAAACCTGGATAAAAGAACCACCAATAATGGAAGACCTCTACAACGAAATACTGCACGAGAAAAAAACCGCGACACGCCAAGAAAGAATGACCTACGAAGCACTCGAAAACAGGCTACGCATCTATGTGCACGGCTCTTTCTCATTCATCAACAAGCAAACCAACCTCGACCTCAACAACGACCTCATTTGCTTTAACATCCAAAACATGCCTTCCCAAATCAAGCCAGTAATGATGTATCTCATAATGGATTTTGTCCACAAAAAAATGAACAAAGACCACGAACGCAAAACACTCGTAATAGACGAAGCATGGTCGCTGCTAAGGTTTGCAGAAAACGCCAAAAGCATTTTCGAACTCATCAAAACTGCCAGAAAATTCGGATTAGGAATACTCATTATAACTCAGGAAGTTGAAGACCTGCTCTCCTCGGGCGCGGGAAAAACAATCCTCGCAAACACCTCGTGGAAATACCTTTCAAGACAAGAACCAGCAGCCATCTCAGAGCTTGCGGAAAAATTCCACTTGAACAGCGAAGAGCAAAATTACCTGCTGACAGCAATGCCGGGCGAAGGCCTCTTGTTTGCAATGAACGACCACATCCCCCTAAAAGTCGTCCCTTCGCCGGAAGAATACCAGTTGATTACAACAAACCCGGATGAAGTGCGCAAAAGGGAAGAGAAACTCAAGGAATTAGGCACTACAAAAGAAAACCTCGAACCATACAAAATAGAAAAAAATTACTACAAAATCAAAGAACTCAACCCCGACCAAACAGAATTCCTCAAAAATAATGGTTTTGTACAAGCCCGCCTATGCGGCCTTGAGAACTCCTCGCAATGGTATTTGGTCAAAAAGCCCGGAGAAAAAGAAAGCATAGAGCATTACTTCATGGTGCAAACCATAGCCGAAGAGCTCAGGAAATATACAGAAAACGTCTCAACATACTCAAGCATCGGGCCCGACATCGTATTCCAGATACAGCGCAATGAAGACCAAACAGACTGGTTTGCGGTAGAAGTCGAAACCGGGACCCACCTCAAAACACCAGATGCCCTTGAATTGAAAGTATACAAGAACAATCAAAGCGAAAAGCCAAAGTACAAAGAATGGTGGTTTGCAGTAACAGACAAAGAGGTAAAGAAAGAATTTGAAAAGCATCATTTGACATACAAAAGGACAGAAGTGAAAGAAAAAATCGAGAGTGTATTCAAAGGCTGAGCATTTGAAGAGTTTCTTTGGCCACTTTGGATTGTTCTGGCACTTTGCCAAGGAGTTGTTGCAGGTTCTGATTCCAATTTGGCTCGAAATCCCTGATTTTATGCTCTAGCTTTTTCTTGTCAAAGGTTTCTTTGTAATATGCAAATTTTTTGTTTACCAATTCCTTTTCGAGCCTCACCATTTTGTTGAGCAGGTACCAAGTATCGTAAAGGTCCCTTGCCACTGTCCTTGATAGAAGCGCCTGTATTTTTTCTGCAAAAATTTCCTCCAAAACGAGGACAAATATAGTGCTTTTTCCAATAGAATAATCGTCAAAAACCTCCATCTCAACCGGCTTTAGGAGTATGTTGTCCCTGAAACTGAAGTCAAAGCGAATGCTTTGCGGATGACCGAGTAAAGAAACGAATTTAAGTGAAAGGCGCAGGCCCGCACTTGTTTTCTGCACGCGTATTTGTTTGAAATTCACACCGAGTATTTCTTTGTCCTCGAATATTCCTTTCAGCGTATCAAGCAACTGCTCTTTTGTGAATCCCACTACGGTGAAATCCAAATCTTCTGAAAATCTCGCATCACGGAAATACACCTTTTTTATTGCGGTGCCGCCCTTGAAAATAATGCCGCCCTTCAAAGTGGATTTTGACAATTCGGAAAGTACAACCGATAGGACATAGTCTTTTTCGATTGTTCCGCGCGGAACTTTTTCAAACGAAGCTTTTCCTGAAAGAGCCTTCAAGTCCATGTTCAATAACCTTCCAAAAAATAAAGCAATTCCTTTTCACTTACATTCAATTTTAAACCCCATTTTTTTGAATACCCGAACAAATTCTTTTTTGAAGTGGGATCAAGCCAGTTAAAACCCTTAAAATTTCCCGCCAGTTTTTTTGCTTTGGCACCCATTTTTAGCGCTTCGAGCAAAAAACCCAGCCTACGCCTCACAATGCCCTTTTCTTTTTTTGCAAGCAAAACAAGTTTTCCAAAATCCAATTCACTTCTAGAGGAATTTAATGCATTTGCAACCTCGCTCAAACCCAAACAGTATTCGGGAAAAAGTAGCCCATCGAGTATTGTTTGTTCCCTTGAAGAAACATTGATGGATGAATCCCCGATTTTTTGGCTGACAATTTCACCAAAAAACTTTTTCCTGATGAAAATAAATTTTGAGCCAAGTGCCTCAAAAGACTTTTTCCTCTTCTTCAAAACAATGTGCACAGTTCTGGGAAGCTGCTCGGTCATGTCCCAAAACTTCATTGCGGAAAGAAAACCCAGATAGTAACTATTTTTTCCGGCAAGCAGGGGAACCACAACCAAGGAATCCTCGCTCCAGTGACCCTGCACACCACTTTTAAAAGGCGCAAACAAATACAAGCCCTTTTGTATTGTTACAACCCGCTTCTTTTTCCTAAGCCGTTTAAGGACATTTGTAGCCGATGCCACAGTCCCACCAAGGGCTTTTCGCGCATCTTGAAAAGTGAATAGGGGTTTTTCCCGCTCTTCAAGCCAAAATAACAACCTCATTTCTGAAGGCCCAAAATGCAATAACTTTTGTGTCATTAAAATATCGCCTAAAGATATTATCGTTACACCAAATATAAAAGCGTTTCTATCCCCATTTCACGCCATTATTTCCGCAAGCCGTTTGATTGTGCTGATGTTGCAATCTTTGGCAGTGAGCTCAAACTTGCTTAGTGCTTGTGGAGTAATGCCGAGTTTTGTTGCCAACTCTTTTTTTTAGCCAGGGCATAACATCATCATTTTTTGTTAGATTTTTATTTTATTTGTCTTCCCCATTTCTTTTTGTAAGCTGAACTATTGGCTTTGCGCCGCCAACGGTCTCTCTTCTCTTTTTGTTTTTGCACTATATCTTCGATTGCTCTTCTAGCCTCTTCCCCGGTAAGGCCGGTTTGCTGAATTATTGCGGAAAATCTTTCAGGGTATAGCGGTTTACCATGTACATCCTTAGTCAAAGACCAAGACCAATCGTTAGCCATTTTCCGTGCTTGTACAAATTTATCTGCAAAAAATTCTTTTTCCATGCCAAACTTTTTTGCGAATCGTCTTTCCTCCTGAGTCGCCTCAGAATGACTGCCTGTAAGAAGTTCATGATACTCATGCAAAGCCGTCAACGCAACACGATTTGGGGTTAAGCTTGCACTTACAATAATGTAATGGTTTTCAGGGTGTTCCCATTCATACCCACTGCTACTTATTGGAACCGCAGTCCCTAGACGGTGCTTAAGATACTCATCCTTAATCAAAAAATAAGTGAACTTTGGATAGCCTGAAAAATCAAAAGTCTTGAAATCCCCCTTCGCAATTTTACTAGCACAAATTGCTTTTGCTCTTTGATTCCAATGTTCTTGACGGATAAATTCCTGAGACATAATACAACTGTGTTTTTCAGGAATAAAAAACTGCCTAAATGTCAAAAATATGAATAAAAGAATAAATCAGGTTTATTGGCGGTAAACTGTGAACCTGACTAGCAAAACTGGTAACGATTAATAATTTTGCCTGAAAAAGTGAAACATGATTTAAATTTGTGATATTACACAAAAGCCCACGTCAAAGACTTGTTAAACAAACCATTAATCAAAATAAATTTGCTGTACCGACAAAATAATGTTTTCTCCCTCGTTCCGCGAATTATTCACTTCTTTTGAAACAATATGGTAATTGAAACCCGTTTCAAAATCCTCAAGAACCTCCTTCAGCTCCGCCTCGGACTTCTCGCCAAACGCAACCCAATCCTTGAAATGCTTCTTCTTGAGCATAACAGGCATTCGCGTATGAAGCTTGGACATCTCTTTGTCAGCTGCGCGGGTAATGATAGAATACGAATTAAACGGCTCGCCATCATCGGTTTTCCAAAACAACATTATTTATTTTTGTATGGTATAAGGGTATATGGTGAGAAAATGGCAATATTCTCAAAAAATAATAGATCGTTAGCAGCACAATCAGAGCGAAGAATGATAAAAAGAAGAAATAATGCGCTACCAGTTAGGCTAAGGGATTGATAAAATGGGAGAAAGGAAAAGAGGTGGTTGGGTTTATTTCGGTGAAAGCCCCCGAAGTGACGGAAGTAAAAAAATCTACACCGGCATCACGCGACGTAGCCCTTACAAAAGATTTGGAGAGCACATGAGTGGGGTTAGGCGGAATAGGAACGATTGATATGGACAGTTGGACATCCAGAGGTAGAAGATTCAAACCATTAGGTGCAGTTTGGTCAAGTAATCCAGAAAAAGCAGAAAGAACAATTAAACGAACATTTTCTTCAGGCCAAAAAAGATCACTAGCTAAATATGGCGCAAGAAAATACAATAACAATTACTAAAGTCGGTTGAATCAAATCTCACACCGGCAACGAGCCCCCTCCAAGCCTTGAAAAACCAAAAAAGTTCCTTCTTGTGGCATGAACGCAACTCTCATCGACGTTTTTTGCAACGGCCGGCTCGTTACCCTCTGGCTTAGAAACCCCCCTATTCTGCCCCATGGCCAAACGAAACTTTAAAAATACCTATGAAGCCTTGGAACATAAGGTGGGCGGATATTTTATTCAGAAATTTTTTACCGCCTAATT
>CAYJWI010000013.1:0-33415 GCA_964373815.1 uncultured archaeon
GTGGGCTTCCTAAGATACAGGGAAGCCCACGCCTTTAGGCGTGGGAGGAGGTCACTGCCTATTTGTTTCAATTTTCCGAGAATGTCAGGATTTATTGAAAACGCGCTGGTCGATATTCTCCCTGAGATTGGCCTGCCGTAGTTTCTCCATTTGAACATGGCTGGCTTTTTGAAAATTCTTGCCAGAGACTTCAACTTTCTCAAGAGCATAGAACATTTCTGGTCTGCATATATTTAATGCTGAGTATTTGGAAAAATCCTTTTCAGTCGCTCACTTTCTTGACAAAAATGCACGGGACGGGGCAGGCGTCCGCCGCTTCCTGGTTCTGCTTCATTTTCGAATCGTCAACTACCTTGAATTCCTGTGTTCCGTGCTCGCCGCTCTCCTTTCCGGAGCCTATTAGGTGGGATTTGTCGCCCTCCATTACCCAATCCTCTGGGTTTATCGCGGCGCACGCCCCGCAGCCGATGCAGATTTCCTTGTGGTGCTCTATCTTGAATTTTGCCATTTTAGACCAACTAGAAGTATTGGAAAGGTTGGTTATTAAAGGTTTCTTTACGTCAAGCGCCAAAGCCCTTCATTATTTCTTCTGCATGGTTTGAGGTGTCTGGTTTTGCTATTATTTTCACTATTCTGCCATCCCCGTTTATCAGAAAAGTGGTGCGCACAACGCCTAGAAATGTCCTGCCGTACATGCTCTTCTCCTTCCACACACCGTAATTTTGCAGGGTTTCCATCTTCCCATCGGAGAGGATTGGGAAATTGAACCTGTACTTGTCCGCGAACTTTTTGTGGCGCTCAATTGAGTCCTTGCTCACGCCAAGCACGATTATCCCTTTCTTCTTGAGGCCGGCGTAATTGTCACGGATGCTGCATCCCTGCGTGGTGCATCCTGGGGTGTCATCCTTTGGGTAAAAGTAGAGCGCGACCTTTTTGCCCTTATAATCCGAGAGCCTGTGCACTGCTCCGTGCTGGTCCGAGAGCGAAAACGCCGGCGCCATGTCACCTTCTTTTAGCTCCATTCAATCACCCAGTAAGTTCCGCATTCACCGCTATTTTACTCAAGCTTGCACGGCTCAAGGCCTGAACAGCTCTCTTCTGGCAGGGTGAAGCCTTCCGGCACCGCGCACTTCTCCGAGTAGATGCATGCCTCGCTTGTGACTGAATCATTAAGCGTTTTTGCCACCGAATCAAGCATTTGGGGCGCAAGCTCTGCGGAGCCGGAGTAAATCAGTATCTTGTCGAGGTCTTTCGGAATGTAATCCCCGTACTTGCTGTTCTCCTTCCCGTTGACATAAAAGAAGAGCTTGTTCTTTTCGCCTGAAAAATAACCTATTTTGCCGTCGCTGAACTTTTCCTTGCTTAGCTCCATGCCGAGGCTTTTGAAGAACTCCCCTACAGTGGCATCCTTTGCGTGGAAGTGCATAATGTTCGGGTTGAAATCGTGCAGGTGCACCCTCTCCGAAAGTTCCTTGTAGGGAGTGCCCATGTACTCCGCCTTGTTGAAGTCGAGCGCCTTGCCAATTATGTAAACCTTGAAGTCGGCATGTGCGTGATATGTTTCACCGTGCCCGTCTTGCGGTGCGGCGCAGCCGAGAAGAAGCACAAAAGCCGCGAGAGCGATTTGGATGAATGCGTTTCCCATCAAGGAATCTCTTGGCAGGGATATTATATTAAAGATTGCTAATCGTAAGTACATTGTGGTGAGTCCTTGGCAAGCCTTCCTTCAAAGCCTGTTGTCGGTATAATAATGGGCTCGAAATCCGACCTCGAGGTAATGAAGCCTGCTTCCGACATCCTTTCCGAATTCGGCATCCCGAACGAGATGAGGGTGATTTCCGCGCACAGGGCGCCCAAGCTCCTTTTCGATTACGCTTCAAACGCCCAGAAAAACGGCCTCGAAGTGATTATCGCTGGTGCAGGCGGCGCTGCGCACCTTCCCGGCGTCACTGCGGCGCTTACATATCTTCCTGTAATAGGTGTTCCTGTCGAATCCAAATCTTTAAAGGGCCTCGATTCGCTGCTCTCGATTGTTCAGATGCCCTCGGGAATTCCCGTCGCAACAGTTGGCATAAACAATGCAAAGAACGCCGGCATCCTTGCGGCAAGAATGCTTGCGTTGAAGTACCCGGAAGCCGCAAGGAAAGTGCGCGAGTATGGGGAAAAAATGGAGCGCGAAATAAGGGAGACAAAAATCTGATTTCGGCCTTTTGGCAAACCTGGCAAAACTTGTGTTGCAAGGCCTCGCATCCGAAAGGTGTAAGGGGGGGTGGCAAAAAGGTTGGATATTGCCTCCTCGGAGTTGCAGTATCCACGATGAACCAATCAATAAATACAACTTATTTGCATTATTAGCTTGATGAATTTCTTCCTCGCGCTGCTCGTTGCCTTCACGCTTGCCGTGGTACTCGGAAGGCTTGCGAGGGGCATCGGGCTGCCGCGCGTTTTCGGCTATCTGGTTGCAGGGCTAATACTCGGGGCACCTGTGCTGAAATCTTTCCTTTTCGATGGCGTAGTGGCCTCCTCTTTCCAGTCGGTTGCCGATTTCGGCGTGATTCTCCTTTTCTTTTTCGCAGGGCTAGAACTTAGCATAAAACAGTTCTCGAGGAACTTGAAGGAGTCAATTTCAATTTCCCTGCTAAACACCGCTCTCCCCTTTGTTGCGGTGCTCATTTTCGCAATCTACTCCGGCCTAGATTTTGCCGCCGCTCTCGTGCTCGGGCTTGCGATGTCGGTTTCCTCCCAGGCGATAATAGTCGACCTTCTAGACGAGCTCGGGCTTTTGAAGGGAAGGCTCGGCTCTCTGATTCTTAGCGCAGGCTCTGTTGATGACATTGTGGAAATGTTTCTAGTGGCGGTTGTGATTGCCTTTGTAGGGGTAGCCTCTGTAGGGGTGAGCCTCCCGGCCCTTGCGGTGAACCTCGCGCTCTTCGCGCTCGTTCTTCTTGTTGTAAAGCTCGCCGTCCTTCCCATAATCTTCCGGGTTTTCGAGTCCGCGAATTCCCCGGAATCGCTTTTCGGGTTCTCGCTTCTGGTAGCATTCCTCATGGCTGTGCTCTCAAATATCCTCGGCCTTGGCGCATTGATAGGCGCTCTTGTTGCTGGCATATTGGTGAGGCACTACTTGAGCATAGATGCGAGAAAGCCCTGGGAGGAGCACAAGGTCTCAAACGACATCCACCTCATAGGCTTTGGCTTCCTGATACCGCTTTTCTTTGTCTGGGTCGGGTATAACACCGACATCGGCCTCGCGCTCGCAAACCCAATTCTCGTGCTCGTGCTTTTCGTCCTAAGCTTTGTTCTCGGCGCCGCGGGAACTTATGCCGGGGTGCGCCTCAACAAAGGTTCGAAGCTCGAAGGCCTGATAGTCGCCCTCGGCCTTAGCGTGAAAGGGGACGCGGAGCTTGCGGTGAGCCTTCTCGCCCTGCAGGCGGGGATAATTTCGCAGCAGATTTTTTCCGTAATTGTAGTGATAGCGCTCATAAGCACCGTGATTCCGCCCCTGCTCTTCAACTTCGTCATAAAATCCTACCCGCAAAAGCGGGCGGGGTCTTAGGCATAATCACATTGGCCAACAGTCCCTAAAATTTCCTTTAGGTGGCTGTTTCCTTTGCCGGCTTTACAAGGACATAGGCAAATGGGAGTTTTTTTTGCGCCAGGAATTCCATTGTCTCTTGCCTCCCGGCTGTTTGTTTCAGGCCGGAATTTTCAAGCGCTTTCCTTGATTCCGGAACAAGTTCATAACCGTTTTTCATGAGCCTTATTGCAACATCCGGCCTGTGTGTGAAATCTATGAAGTGCGGCTCGGCAAGTTTCTCGAGCGAGGCGACTTTTCCAGCCAAGGAATGAACGAATATCCTTTGGGCCATCTCACTCTTATAGTCATTAAAATGGCCCGACCTGAATGCCTGCATCTCGTGCTCTTCGAGCTTTTTGAGCGAAGCGGTGAAAATCCCCAGCCCTTTCATTTCAAAGAGTTCCCTCTGCCCCCTTGCTATGAAGCCCACCATCCTGCCTGCGTGGCGTATGAAAAACCGGGGGCTGTACTCGTAACCTTCGGTTGGCTTTTGCTCCAGCCTCACTTCAGGAAGAGGCCTGTGTTTTGCACCCCGAATCCCAAATCGTTCCAGCAAACCCGCCATGCCCAGTTTCGCTTCAGGGCGCGGCTCATTTTGTGCAGCGGGCTTCCTTTGGAACACCCTTCCCAATATATTTTTCCATGCCATGAAAGTGATTATGCCTCCTTGGCTTATTTAAAATATCCCCGGCTTCTTTGGGTCGAAAAACACATTAAAAACAGTGGCTAGCCTAGTTCTATCGGCCGGTGATGACCTGACGATGATTCTAACCCTTCGGGGGATGATGACAGATGGGCAGGCTGAGGCCATTTGGTTGTGGTTTGCATGCAAATGAATTTGAGGAGTTCCAGGATTACCTCGGGCGACAGGCGCGCGCCGAACAGGGCTATGCTGCGCGCGGTGGGTTTTTCCGACAAGGACTTTTCAAAGCCGATTGTAGGCATAGCGAGCCTCTGGAGCGAAATAACCCCGTGCAACGCGCACATCGACAAGCTCGCGGTGAAAGCAAAGGAAGGGGTTGAAAGCTCGGAAGGCAAGGCCCAGATTTTCGGCAGCATTACGGTGAGCGATGGCATCTCGATGGGCACCGAGGGCATGAAGTATTCCCTCGTCTCGCGCGAAGTGATTGCTGATTCGATTGAAGTGGTTTCGAACGCGCAGGCTTTTGACGGCCTTGTTGCCATCGGCGGCTGCGACAAGAACATGCCGGGCTGCGTAATGGCAATGGCCCGCCTCAATATCCCAAGCGTTTTCGTATACGGCGGCACCATAATGCCGGGGAATTACAAGGGGAAAGATGTGGACATTGTAAGCATTTTCGAAGCGGTCGGCCAGTACAGCGCGGGGAAAATTTCGAAGGATGATTTTTACGGCGTGGAATGCCACTCCTGCCCCGGCGCGGGCGCATGTGGGGGGATGTATACCGCAAACACGATGTCAACCGCAATCGAGGCGCTCGGCATGAGCCTTCCAGGTTCGGCTTCTCACCCAGCCGAGAGCGATGGGAAAAGGAAGGATGTTTTCGAGGCCGGAAAAGCAGTCGTGAACCTGATAGAGCAAGGCATCACCCCGAAAAAAATAATGACTAAACAGGCTTTCGAGAACGCGATCACTGTTGTAATGGCGCTCGGCGGCTCGACTAATGCCGTGCTGCACCTCATTGCAATGGCAAAAACAGTGGGAATCCCGCTCTCGCTCGGGGATTTCGAGCGCGTGGGCAAAAAAGTCCCGCTCCTAGCAGACCTCAAGCCTTCTGGGAAATATGTTATGGCTGATCTCGAAAAAGTCGGCGGCTCGTCTGCGGTGATGAGGCTTTTGTTCGAAGCCGGGCTCCTGCACGGAGACTGCATTACCGTTACCGGGAAAACAATGGCAGAAAACTTGAAGGGTGCGCCGAAGCTCGCGGAGCACCAGAAAATAATTGCCGATTTGAAAAACCCGCTGCGCAAGACCGGGCACATTATAATCCTGAAAGGCAACCTCGCCCCTGAAGGCGCGGTCGCAAAAGTTTCCGGGCTCAAGAAGACTTCAATCACCGGCCCTGCGAAAGTTTTTGAATCGGAAGAGCAGTGCCTCGATGCGATACTTTCAAAAAAAGTGAATGCTGGGGACGTTCTCGTGATTCGCTATGAAGGCCCGAGGGGCGGCCCGGGGATGAGGGAGATGCTTGCCCCTACTTCCGCGCTTATGGGCACAGGTCTTGGGGAAAGTGTTGGCTTGATTACGGATGGCCGTTTCTCCGGTGGAACGCACGGCATGGTGGTCGGCCATGTCTGCCCCGAAGCGCAGGCAGGCGGCCCGATTGCGGTTGTGCGGAACGGGGACATAATTTCAATCGATGCCGAGAAGCAGGAGCTTTCGCTAAAGATCAGCGATGCAGAAATAAAAAAAAGGCATGCGGGTTGGAAGGCGCCGGAGCTAAAGTGCATAGGCGTTTTGCGCAAGTACGCGCTGCAGGTTTCTTCGGCGAGTGAAGGCGCAGTGACGGATCGGGATTTGTGAACCTTCTAAAAAGCCTTAAAAAGCGGTTTAGAGCGGTTTTCCCCAGCATTGCTTTTTAAATCTTTTTTAGTAGGCTTTAATCTGTTTTCCCAGTGAAAACAAAAGGGAGGTTTTTTTAATGGCAGAAGTTTTGGTAGTCGGTTCAAAAGTGAAGGAAGCAATAAAGAAGGAAGGATGCAATACCGCAGGCGATGCTGTTGAGGCTTTGAGCGCTGTTGTTGGCTGGAACATAAAGAGGGCCGCAGAAAGGGCGAAGGCAAACGGCAGGAAGACCGTGCGCGGAGTCGATTTCTAGCAACCGTTTCGGCGGTTGGGTGCGGGAGTCCAGTTTCACTGGACTTGGCTTCGCATTCAATTTTTTTGTGGTTTGAAGGATTCTTCCTTCAAATCCCAATAATATTTTTTTGTAAACATTTTTTTCAGGTATTTTTTGGATGTTTCCAATGTTTGGCTATTTCCGGATTATCTCAATTAGTTTTTTGCTGCTCCGTGAGAGCAATTTGTAACCCTTTTTTGCCACAAGCACATCATCCTCAATCCTTATGCCAAGTTTTTTTGGGATGTAAACTCCCGGCTCGATTGTTACGACATCGCCTTCCTTCAGGGCCGGCCCCTTCTTTTTGTTGATTCTCGGCTTTGCGTGGATGATTTTCCCAAGGCCGTGCCCGAGCGCGTGGCCGAAGTACTTTGCATGCCCGCCGAGGATTTTTCGCGCGAGCAGGTAGATTTTGTTAGCGTCCGCACCTGCCTTTACTTTGCGGATGCATTGCTCGTTCGCCTTGAGCACTTTTGCGTGCAGCGCTTTTTGCCTGCGCGAAGCTTTCCCGAAATAAATTGTGCGCGTCATGTCAGAGCAGTACCTCTGCACGCGCGCGCCGAAATCGATGACGCAAAAGCCCCCATTTGCGAGTTTTGAGTCAGTGGGCCTGTGGTGCCAGTCAACAGCGTTTTTCCCCACCGCTACAATCGGGGGGAATGCCAGACCAGCGCCTGCGCTGAAAATTCTCTTTTTTATGAAGCGGGAGACATCACGCTCGATTTTGAATTCCCCGCGCTCCAGTTTTTTCACGAGGGATGAGAATATTTGGTCGTTTATTGCGCAGCCCTTCATTATGCAGGAAAGCTTGGATTGCATAAAAAGAATTTATTTTTTAGGGAGTGACGCGCACGACTTCGTAATAGTTTATCTCGTTCTCCGAGTCCACTACCGCGTTCAGCAGCTTGGTCTTGAGGTTTCCGGCAAGCCTTACCATCCTGCTCATCTCTATGAAGTTGTACTTGTCATCCTGCGAAGTTACATTGATGCACCACTGCGAGTGCGCTTCCCCCGGCTTTTTGCCGCGCGGGTAGACGCGGAAGTCGAAGCCGAACTTGAACCCGGTCTTGACCACAAAGCCGCGCTCGCGCAAATCGCTGAAAACCTCGTACTTGAGGTAGAAGTTCTTAATCTTCCTCGCCGAGTGCTTTACGAGTCCGTCCTCGTCAAGCGCCTTGCCTGTCTTGGAATCCTGTATCCCTATTTTTTCCTTGCGCATCAAATAGAGCGCCTCGAAGAGGTCGAGCACGAGCTCGTTCGATTTCTGTTCCCCGAATCCGCGCTGGCGCAGGGTGTCGCCTAGCCTCTTGTCCCTTAGCAGAACCTTGTCATCAATTAGAATGGACATTTTGTTTCCCCGTGATGTTATTAAATACTTTGAACTGTTTATTTAAAAGGTGCTATTTTGGCCGAAAAGATCGACCCCTGGGGCTCTTTTGCAGTAAAGGATTACGCCCACATCTTCAAGGAGTTCGGCTTAAGCCCATTTCCCAAAAGCCTTTCAGGCTCTCTTGGCCACTACCTTTTTGAGAGGGGCATTGTCGTAGCGCACAGGGATTTTGAAAAGGTGGCAAGGCGCATCGAGGCGAAAAAGCCTTTCGTAAACATCACAGGCATCGCATCTTCAGGGCCATACCATCTCGGCCACAAGGTGGATATTGATTTGTTCAGGTTTTTCAAGCAGGGCGGAGCGAGGAACTATTTCGCGGTAGGCGACCTCGATGCTTTCCTTAGCAGGCCGGATGACAAAATCCCTTCCCTTGCCGCGGCGAAGAAATGGGCGGTCCAGAACGTCGCTGACGCGCTCGCGCTCGGCCTTGAAGAGGATGACATTTACGTGCAGTCGCGCAAGCAAACGCGCTATTACGAGTTCACCTTCGAGCTCAGCAAGAAAATAACGAAGAACACGTTCGAAGCCGTCTACGGCCACGTGGATTTGGGCAAAGTGGGCGCGAATTTCCTACAGTACGCTGACATATTGCACCCCCAGCTAGAGGAGTTCGAAGGCCCGATGCCTTCTGTTACTGGGATAGGGATTGACCAGGACCCGCACGCGCGCCTCACGCGCGACATAGCAAAGCGCCTGCCATACAAGCTCGAGGTTCCTTCCTTCATTTACTTCAGCCACCAGTCAGGCCTGCAGCCGGGTTCGAAGATGAGCGCCTCGCACCCCCAAACCGCGATTTTCCTAAGCGACTCGCCAAAGGATGCCGAGGAGAAGATAAGGCGCGCTTTCTCCGGAGGCCAGCCTACAGTAGAGGAGCACCGGCAAAAAGGCGGCAACCTAGAAATTGATTTGGTTTTCGAGATGCTAAAGTTCCACTACCCGGACACGAAAGGGCTTGAAAGGATAGGGCAGGAGTTTTCCAGCGGAAAAATGCTCGCGTCCGAGCTCAAGCAGTTCGCTATTGATTTCTTCGTGCCGATGCTAAAAGGGCACCAGCAGGCAGTGAAGGAAAACATTCGGGCCGCAGAGAAAATTGTTTATGGCTAGGCAGTTCCCATGGTAAAGGAAGTTGCGGGAAAGTTTTTGTGCGAAGAGTGCGGGCTCTTTTACAAAGATAAATCGTTTGCGGATAAGTGCGAGGAATGGTGCGCAAAGCACAATTCTTGCAACCTTGAGATAACAAAGCATGCAATCAAGTGACTTTTTCGCCTTACACGATTTCCGTCTTGATTTTTTCTTCCTCAAGTTTTTTCACAAGCTGCCTGAAGTAATGGTTGTCCTGTTTTTTCAAAACAACCTTGTCGGCTTTCTTGAGGCGCGAGAGGTTGACTATTTTGCTCTGCGTATCCCCCCACTCCATGACGTCCTCGCATGGCTTCTTTTTTTTTGCGAGCGTTTCCTTAACTTCCTCCATCACGGAGCGCGCTTTCTGGATGAAGGATGCAGTGAAGCCAAATTTTTCCTTAGGGCTAGCATCGACAACTACAAGGAGAATGACATTGTCCGCGCCCTCGGTCGCCTTTTCGAGGAACGCTGCCTCGTTTTCTGTTTCCGAAAGCAGGGGAATGAGGATTTTCATGCAATCACTCTATGTACTGGTAGATTTCCTTTTTCTTTTCTATGAGCTGGCCCTCTTCCTTCAAGAACTCGGCGGCAATCCTCACAAGCGTGGGGGTAAGACTTGTTTTCGAGGAGATCTGCGAAAGCGCCCTAGAGCCTGCCTTGATTTCCTTGAGCACCTTTTCTATGGCTGTGTCCAGCAAATCGCTCCTTATGATAAAGAATTCGCCGCTAAAAGAGCGCGTGCCTTTTATCTCCCCTGCCTTTATCCTATCGCGCAGCTCTTCGCTTAGGCTTTTCGCGCGCAGCTCGTTTTTCACCACCAAAAACCCGTCGTTTTCGAGCGTGAATCCCTCTATGGGTTTTTCCCTGTTCTCGAACTTTATGGGCGGCTGCTCCGCGAGCCTGTAGACCGGTTTTTTGTATGATGGGTTTAGCTTGAACTTCAAAACTTTTCCGGATGACACCATTTCAGAGAGTTTTTTCTTCTCAGCGTCATTGAGGCTTTTCTCGAAAACCCCTTCCACGAGCTCCCTGAGGTCGAGCTTTTTTACCATGCCGATTATTTTCTGCTCCGCTGCATCGATGCTCCCGGTTTTCCCAAAAGTGCCAGCTTTATTGGCGGTTTCTTTTTTTTCACTTTTTCCCTCCGCCTCTTCCTGATTTTCCAATAACTTTTTCCCTTCCACGAGGACCCAGACGCCGTCGCGTGCCCTCGAGAGCGAGTACTCTTTCGAGGCATCAAGGCCGAGGCGCGAGGCCTCCTCTACGCTGAAGCGGAGCGTGAAATCTTTCCCGAAAGGAACAATTGCAACCATGCCCACCATTTAATTGAGGGCTATGAAGGGGTTAAAAACTGTGAGAAAAAAGGGGGTAGGTAGGGGTTTTCTGCATTACAGTTAAAAACCCGTTTTCCATATTATTTGCGGGGGTTTAAATGGGGACTGCAATAGGGGACATTGTCCCGCGCCAGAAGATTTCCCTCGAAAACCTCAACGGCAAAACCCTCGCTTTCGATTCTTATAACATCCTCTACCAGTTCCTCTCGAGCATCCGCGGGGAGGACGGCACACCGCTCAAGGATTCGCACGGAAATGTCACTTCGCACCTTGCAGGCCTCTTCTACCGCACGATAAATCTCGCGGAGAAGGGGGTGCGCCCTGTCTTTGTTTTCGACGGGAAGCCCTCGGAGCTCAAGAAAGCCACCCTTGAAAAGCGCCACGAAATAAGGACCGAAGCTTTCGCAAAGCACGCGCAGGCCGTTGCCGAGGGCAACCTCGAGGATGCGCGCAAGTTCGGCTCGCGCGCGCTAAAGCTCGATGGGAAAATGGTTGCAGACGCAAAGGAGCTTGTCTCGCTCATGGGCTTTCCGGTAGTGCAGGCCCCGGGGGAGGGCGAGGCGCAGGCTTCGCACATGGTGAGGGAGAAAAAGGTCGACGGCTGCGTTAGCCAGGACTATGACGCCCTGCTCTTCGGTTGCAGCGTGCTCTACCGCAACATTGGGGTTTCGGGCAAGAGGAAAATCCCCGGGAAAAACATTTATGCCGATGTCGAGCCTGAAAAAATCCTGCTCGAAAAAGTCCTCTCCGAAAATTCCCTCACGCAGGAAAAGCTCATCTGGGTGGGGATTCTCGTGGGCACGGATTTCAACGAAAAGTTCCCGAAAATAGGCGTGAAGGGCGCGCTCAAGCTCGTTGCAAAGCACTCCTCGTTTGATGGGGTAATAAAAGAAGCCGGTTACACTCCAGAGTTCGACTGGAAAGAAGTCGAAGCGCTTTTCAAGAACCCGGACGCGACTAGCGATTACACTATTTCCTTCTCCGCCCCGGATACCGAAAAAATAATCAATTTCCTCTGTGACAGGCACGATTTTTCCGTCGAGAGGGTGCAGAAATCAATCGCAAGGATTTCCCAACTTGCCGCGGAAAAATCAAGGCAATCGACGCTGGGTGCATGGTCTTGAGCAAATACTTCCTTCCCACGAAAATAATTTTCGGCGAAAAAACCTACGCGCAGCTCTTCACGGGGCTCGAGGCCGCGGGAGTGAAAAAGCCGCTCGTAATGTGCGGGGAGCATTTCCTCTCCTCTTTCAAGTACAAGCTTCTCGAGGAGCGCTTGCCGTTTTTCGAGCTCTGCACCTCCATAGGCCCAAACCCCTCCATTGCCGCGGTCGATTCCGCTGCACGCATGCTAAATGAAAAGGATTGCGATGCGGTCATAGGGATTGGCGGTGGGAGCGTTCTTGATGCCGCAAAAGTGGTAGCGTGCATGAAGGGCTCCAAGAAAAGCTGCCTTTCTTTTTACAAAAAAATCTCGGTGAAGAAAAGCGTGCCTTTCTTCGCTGTGCCCACGACTTCGGGTTCTGGCAGCGAGGTCACAAAGTACTCCGTGCTAACGCTCCCCGATGGCTCGAAGAAGAGCCTGCAGGACAACAGGTTTTATGCGAAAGTGGCAATCGTGGACCCTGAGATGACTTACTCTATGCCGCCTGAAGTTACCGCAGCAACCGGCATTGATGCCTTCTGCCAGGCCATCGAGGCTTACTGGTCGAGGAAGGCAACTCCTGAAACCGACAAGTTCGCGGAAGAGTCGATTCCGCTCTCGTTCCACTCGCTTTTCAAGGCTGTAAAAGAGCCTGACAAGGCAGTGCGCCAGAACATGTCGCTCGCCTCGCTGCGCGCTGGCCAGGCATTCAGCCAGACAGGGACAACCGCCTGCCATACGCTCTCATACGCGTTCACGAAGCACTACGGCCTTGTGCACGGTTTTGCGGTTGCGATAACACTTCCTTGGTTTCTCGCCTTTTACTCGGAGAAGAAAATGGACAAATGCCTCTCGCTCTGCAGCCTGCTCGGGGCGAAAACCATAGAGGATGGCAGGGCCAGGGTAAAGGAACTGATGCGCGGCATCGGCTGCCCAACCACATTGAGGGAAATCGGCGCGAGGCGGGAGGACTTCGATAAAATAATCGCGATGTCGATGGACCAGAAGCCGCAGAACCCGCGCAAGCACTCCAAAGAAGAGCTAGAAAGGCTGCTCAACGCGATTTATTAAAGTTGGATTGCGGGAAACCCAGTGCCTTTAGGTGCTGGAGTAATTTTCTAAACCCTCCCGCATTTGCATGCTTATACTAATTCACCGGACTTTTATTTTCAGCGCCCTGTAAGCCTCGCCGATGATGTAGAGCGAACCTGTCACCAGCACCAAATCATCCTTCCCCGCCCTTCTCACCGCTTCAATTATGGCTTTTTGTGGGTCTGGGATTATTTCCCCGAGGCCCAGTTTTTCCCTTATGCGTTCAGGCTCCTCTGCCCGCTCCGAGGAGGATTTTGTGATTATGACTTGTGCGGCGTTTCTGCCTAGCAGTTCTTTGAGCGTTGAGATATCCTTGTCAGCCATCACCCCGAACACCACTAAAAGTTTTTCATGCCTGAAAAGCCCGAGCGCTTCGAAAAGCTTTTCCCAGCCATCAGGGTTGTGCGCGGCATCGAGGATTACCAACGGCTTTTTCCTGACAACTTCGACCCTTCCGCGCCAAAAAGTTTTTTGGACGCCTTTCCTTATGCTTTCATCCGAAACCCCGAAGCCTTTTTTTCGGAGGGCGAGGGCCGAGGACACAGCAATGGACGCGTTTTCGCACTGGAATTGCCCAACCATCACTGTTTTGAGCGAGCGCATATTTTCGGGCGAAACCAAATCAAAAGAATTTCCTTCCGGCCCCGATTTCACGTTTTCGCATTTCGCATAAACCATTCCCGCGTTTTTTTCCCGCGCTTTTGCTTCAATGGCTTGCCTTCCTGCGTTGTTTTCCGCTATCACCACAGTTGAGCCTTGCTTGATTATGCCTGCCTTTTCCGCGGCTATTTTTCCAACCGAATTGCCGAGATATTGCGTGTGCTCAAGTGAAATCGAGGTGATGGCGCAGACAATGCCGTTTAGTATGTTGGTTGCATCGAGCCTTCCGCCCATGCCGACTTCAATGACGGCGAAATCCACCTTCTCGTCGATGAAGTGCTTTATCGCCATTGCTGTTGTGACTTCAAAGTAATTGGCCTTAAGGGAATTCTTTTCAATGAGTTTTTTGTAATGCTGCGCAAGTTCGGAGAACTTTTTTTTCGGGATGTCTTTCCCATTAACCCTTATCCTTTCAGTTTCCTCGATTAAGTGCGGCGAAGTGTAAAGCCCTGTTTTGTAGCCCTGCTCGCAGAGGATTTGCGAGATGAATGCGCATGTGCTCCCCTTTCCGTTGCTCCCCGCGACGTGTATTGCCTTTAGTTTCCCGGTTTCCAGCTTCGAGAGTTCTACAATCTTTTTTATGGTGCCAAGGTCGAAGCCGCTCATTGCAATAACGAGCGAACCAAGCCAGGTTTTGGTCTGTGCATAATCCATTCTAACCTAGAGAGTTAGAAAGCGAAGGGTAATTAAAGTAAAGTGGTAATTAAAGTAAAGTTTGAAAAGAGCCCCCTTAATTAATTTGTTGTGCCACTTTATCTTTCATGGCAAGAAGGGCTGTCCTCGTCTGCAACGGCACGCTCGACACAAAGTACCTCTATTCCAACATAAAGAAGGGCGATTTTCTCATCGCAATCGACGGCGGCGCGAACAAGCTAGTGAAGACCTCCTTCCGCCCAGAAGTTATAATAGGGGACATGGACTCGATTTCAAAGAACGCGCTCAAAAAATTCCGCTCCTGCGAGATGCTAAAATTCCCCCGCGAGAAGGCGCTGGTCGACCTCGAGCTCGGCATAAATTACTGCATCGAGAACAAGTTCACTGAAATACTCATTCTCGGCGCGCTCGGAAGCAGGGCGGACATGGCACTTACAAATGTTTTCCTGCTCTCGCAAATCCCGAAAGGGATTGATGCAAGGGTAGTGCACGAAAACCAGGAGATATTTTTGTGCGCGAAAAAAGCCTCCATCGAGGGCGTGCCGGGGGAAACCGTTTCCTTCTTCCCAATCCGCGGGGACGTTAAAGGCCTCTCGCTAAAGGGGTTCAAATACGAACTTGAAAACTATGATTTGCGCTTTGGGACAGGCAAGGGCATCAGCAACGAATTTAAAAACAAAAAAGCCTCGATTTCGTTCAAAGACGGAATGCTCCTGTGCGTGCATTTCCGCAAATGGTTCTGATTTAAAAGGGAGGCGCAGCATTCTCGTCTTGTGGCCTTCATGGGAAAAATGTTTTTCGCGCTGCTCGCGGTAATGCTGCTTGCGGGCTGCAGCCAGCAGCCTGTACAGAATCCGCAGCAGCAGGGTGCGCAGGTGCAGCAAAAGCAGGTGCTCACCGTTTATACTTACGATTCAATGGTTTCAGAATACGGCCTCGGGCCAAAGGTCGTCCCGAAGTTCGAGGAGAAGTGCGGCTGCAAGGTTAACATGGTCTCGAAAGGCGATGCGGGGCAGGTCGTTGCCGCATTGAAGCTTGAAAAAAACAACACCAAAGCCGATGTCGTGATAGGGATTGACAATTCCCTGCTCTCAAGGGCTGTGCAGGCGGGTGTTCTTGAAAAGTTCACGCCGCGAAACATTTCGCTCGTGCCAGAGGCTTTGCGCTTTGATGCGGATGGCTATCTCACCCCATATGATTACGGCTATTTCGCGTTCATTTACGATGCGGACAAGATTGATTTCCCGCTGGGCAGCTTCAATGCGATGCTCGACTCGAGGCTCAAGAACAGCATCGCAATCCAGAACCCGCGCACGTCTTCCCCCGGCCTTGGGCTTTTGCTCTGGACAGTGAGCGTTTACGGCGACCCGGGTTACAGGGAATTCTGGAAAGAGTTCAGGAAGAACGTGCTTACGGTTACCGACACCTGGGACAAGTCCGCAGGCCTCTTTGCGGCAAAGGAGGTGCCAATCTACTTCAGTTACACGACTTCGCCTCCTTATTACGTCCTCTTCGAGGACAACAACCACTTCCTCGCCGCAAGTTTTGAGGAAGGGCATTATGCGCAGATTGAGGGCATGGGGATAGTGAAGGGCGCGAAGCAGAAGAAGCTTGCGCAGGATTTCATAGAATTCTCGCTTGGAGAGGATTTCCAGAAGGAGATTCCCCTAAACCAGTACATGCTTCCCGTAAACAACGCCGTTGCGCTGCCCGAGGCTTTCGAAAAGTACGCGCCCATGCCAGCAAAGAAGCTGGAGCTCAATCCTGCGCTTGTTGAAGAAAAGCAAGAGGGCTGGATCTCGGAATGGGAAAAAATAATGGTTTCAGGTTAGTAGGCAAGGCCCTTCTGCTCGCTTTTTTCGCGCTCTTCTTCATTTACCCTCTGGCATCAGTTTTTCTCGCGGCGCTTTCGGACAATTTCTCATTTGCAAAACTTTTCTCGGTGATTTTTTCCAATTCGCGCCTGCTCTGGAATTCCTTTTCGCAGGCTCTCCTCTCAACTATTTTCGCTGTGCTACTAGGCTTTCCGGCGGGCTATCTCATCGCGAGGCGCGATTTCCCATTCAAGAGGGCCCTCAAGGCGTTTTCTTTAGTGCCTTTTGTTTTCCCTTCGATTCTAGTGGTGCTCTCCTTCATTTTGGTGTTCGGGAACAATGGCTGGATCAATTCCCTGCTCAAAAGCTTTTTCGGCGAGGGGGCACAAGTGCAGTTCCTCTACGGCTTTTCTGGGATAATCCTTGCCCACGCGTTCTACAATTTTCCGCTCATAATGCGCTTTGTCTGTTCGGCTTGGGAGAGCACAGATGTCCAGATGGATGAGGCCGCGAAGACCCTCGGCGCGGACAGGTGGCGCAGGTTTATGAATGTGACGCTTCCGCAGCTGCTGCCCGGCCTTCTTGCTGGCGCCACGCTGGTTTTCATTTACTGCTTCATGAGCTTTGCAATCGTGCTCTCGCTCGGAAGCCTCAAGTTTTCCACTTTCGAGGTGGAGATTTACAGGCAGGTTTCGAGGAACCTTGATTTCGGCCTCGGTGCCGGGCTCGCGCTCTTCCAGTTCCTGCTCCTCGCGACGGTTTCGCTGCTCTATGTTTTCTGCACGCGCAAACTTTCCATAAAACACCAGCAGTACCCAAGGCCGGTCCGGAAATTGTCGCCGTTTTCCCTTGCCGGGGCGGCGGAATCCTTTTTCATCCTCTGCATCGTAGGTTTTGTGCTACTCCCACTCCTTTCGCTTGTTGTTTTCGCTTTCGCCGACCCCTCCACTGGCTCTTTCACCCTAAAGGCGTTCGAGAAAATATTTTTCGCGCCAAGCGGCCTTTTTGAGACAACACCCCTCACTTCAATTTTCTACAGCCTCCTGCTCGCAACCATAGCTTCAATAATCGCAACCGTTATGGGTCTGCTTGCCTCGCTCAAGCAGACAAGGATAGGCGCGGTTGACCTGCTCCTCGGCGCTTCCGCCGCGGTTTCCGTAATAACCCTAGGTTTTGGCTATTACATAGGCTTTGGCTCTGGCAACCTGCTTGTGATTGCGATAGGGCACTGCGTGCTCGCATTCCCGTTCGCATACAGGGCTATAAGCAATTCCCTTGCAAAAATAGATTCTGAAAGCATCGATGCGGCAAAAACCCTTGGGGCAAATGATTTGGAAATTTTCAGGCACGTGCAATTCCCGAGGATTAAGGGCAGCCTGCTAGTTTCCATGGCTTTCTCGTTCGCGGTCTCGCTTGGCGAACTCGGCCTTGTGCTCCTGCTCTATGACGGGGTATACGCAACGATGCCAGTTTACATCTACCGCCTGCTCTCGGTTTTCGACATCGCGGCGGCCACGGCAATGGGCCTCATACTTGTGTTCATAAGCTTTGCCTGCTTTTATGTAATCGAGCGCTTTTCCCCGGGCGGGGCGATGTCATGAAACTCAAAATGCAGGGCATTCGCATTTCATTCCCCGGCTGGGAAATGGATGATTTTTCCCTCGAGGCGCCTTCGGGCTCCTTCACTTCCATTGTGGGCCCAAGCGGCTGCGGGAAGAGCACGATTCTGCGCGCAATCGCAGGCCTAGAGGCTCCACAAAAGGGGAAGGTTTTTTTCGGCGCAAAGGAAGTCACTTCCACCCCCGCAGAGGAGCGGGACGTCGGCCTCGTTTTCCAGGGCGACGCCCTCTTTTCCCACATAAATGTTTTTGACAATGTCGCATTCGGGCCGAGGATGAAAAAAGAAAAAAACATTGAAGGGAAAGTCGCCTCCGCACTATCCCTCGTGCACCTTGCAGGTTTTGAAAAAAGGGACACCACCACCCTTAGCGGTGGTGAGAAGAAGAGGGTCGCCATCGCGCGCGCCCTTGCGTTCAGCCCGAAAATCCTGCTCCTCGACGAGCCTCTCGCAGGCCTCGACGCGAACCTGCGGGAAAAAATGAAATCGCTGCTCCGCGAGCTCTCGCAGAAAACCGGCCTCACCACAATAATGGTCACGCACGACATCGAGGACGCGTTTTCACTGAGCGGGCGGATAGTTGCAATGAGCAGGGGGAAAGTCGAGCAGGAAGGAAAACCTTTCGAATTGCTCCTGCGCCCGAAAACGCGGTTCGTGAAAGAGTTTTTCTCTTCCTACGCGCTAGAGAAAAAGGGCGGGAAGTACTTCATCCTGAAGAAGGGCAATTACAGGAAAATAAAGTAACTTAGGATTTTCATTTTGTGGCCGGCCTAACTTGAAGGGGCGTAATCTTTACTCTAGAAGCTCCACAAATTCTTTCTTTTGCATTTTCAAGTCTTTCTTGATGATTTTGTTGAGAAGGCCTTCCCAGATTGGCTCATTGCCATGAACAGGAACGCTTGTTTTTCTTCCGTCTGGATGCGAGAATAGAAAATGGCTTCCCCGGATTCTTACCTGCTGAAAGCCCATAGATTCGATTATCTTGATAAGCTTTTTTGCCGGAACCGGCTTCAAGTTTTACACCTCGACAACTTGAACTCCGACAAAACTGGTCTGCTGGATTTCCCCCTGGTCTTCAAGGCACAGTTCAATTACTCCCTTAATCCTCTTGAGAAGCTCATCCATGGTTTTTGCCTGTGTATGGCAGGCTTCAAGCTCTGGCACATCTGCAACAAGCCAGCCACCCCTATCTTTTTCTATGACAACAGTAAAAGCCCGCTTTTCCTTCAAACTAACCACCAGTATACTATGTCCCGAAACGCAATTTATATGTTACTGTTACTTGACATGGCCAAAGATTCACCTTTATAAAGAGCTAAAGCCACCTTCGCTTTTGGCCCCGCCGTGTTGGGCTTCGGTCATTGCCTGGCTTGGGTGGCGGGAGCAATGGTTAAAATACGAACCATCATCTAGTTTTTCAGGATGAGGGAAAAAATGGGAGGAAAACGCGTTGTTAACACCCCACAAATTCAGGGTATGGGACGAGAGTTAACACCCACCGATTCCGAAAGGGAGATGACGATTTAACTCAACTCTGACTGCCCAAATACCTATTATGATTAATATCTGTTGATTCATGGCATTGGCTTACGAAATGATTTGTTCGGTTTCTTTCTTCTGAATTCTCTTAAACGCTCTAATGTCTTCTTTGCACCAGTCACAGATTCTTTCATAACTCCAGACTTAATTAGTCGTGGAAGTTTTTGAAACAAAATCAAAACTTGATTCCTTTGAATTGTTTTAGGGTCAGTCATTTGACTAATTCTAATTGCAATTACATCAAGAGATTTGATACGAGATTTACCAGCATCAGTAACGTATCTAAGTAACTCTTTTTCTCTTGCCCATTGGGTGTAAGTTTTAACTGGCAACTCTCTGTTCCATTGAGCAAAACCATTTTTGTCATTATGTAAAACAAAATCATGAAATCTGCCAGTATACTGGTCGTGATAATACTCCTCAGATATTCCTGTGACTGGATCTATTTTTTGTTTTTTCCGAACTTCATCTTCATTCATTTGATTTTATTTGTTGTCTGGAACATTATATTTGATTATCGTGATGATGAATCGCCTAATTCTTTATAAAGAGGATTTTGTCCGCCCTCTGTTTGTTGCTTTGATGTAGCCAGTTACAAGTTTGCTCCATAGGTGCAGTGTTTTTCCCCTTATTTCCTTGTTGATTTTGACGCATTTTTTGCATGTTTGGGTAAATCTGAAGTTTTCCTCTTCGCTTGCATCATGAACTATTTTGTGCTTGTTGCATAGATTCCATGCAACCGCAAGGTCTTCCATTACATCAAGCTCCTTGTTAGTCACTTCAACAGTCACTTTCACCATTTTCTCAATCCTTTCAAGGCAGCGCTGGGTGACCACAAATCATGGGCTGTGGTTACCTTTGGCTACATTCAGCTTGTTTTGTACCTGAATCGCCTGTCATAATTCTTGTGGTCGAACCATTCAAGTATCACTGATAGTATTCCCACTTCGCTTCCCCTAAGTGTATAGATTAGCCGCCAGCCATTCGGCAGGTCGTATTTGTAGAGGTTGTTTACGCCATATTTTTGCACGTATTCTTTTGGGATTAGCCGCTTTGGCAATGGTATTCCAACTCGCGGGTTTTTCTTCAAGTCTTCCACTGCTCTTGATATGAACTCATGCAATTCACGGTCTTCAAACTTCCCGGATTCAAGGGCGTCATAAGCCTCTTTTGTCTTTTCGTCAACGAAGACTACAAATATTTTCCTGTTGTCGGTTTTCATTTTATCACTAGATGTTTCTTGCTTAAAATTTCCCTTACCCCTTCAGGGTCCCAAATCCAGATTATGGAGCCATCTTTTTCTACCAGTATTTTGCCAGAATATTCCAAGTAGCCAATTATAGTGTTGAACGTCTGGTACATCATTTTTTTGGGAAGGCTTTTCCAGAGCTTAGCCTTGGTCGGATAATCCTTGGCATTACGGATTGCTTCCTCTACCATCAGGACAGTATCCAATCTTGGGTAACGAAGAATGTTTTCCTGTTTGAAAATTGCGGATGTTTTAGGCATAAAACCACTTATATCAATTGATACAATAGTTTATTTAAACGTTTCTGGTTATCACCGGAATACATGCCGGGACTTATTTCCGCGATAACTTTCCGCTAGGCAGAAATTCTTTATAAATAATTTTTCCTCTTTATAAAGAAATTATCCTTCCCCACGCTTTGTTCCTTGCCGTTTTTCATTTCGGTCATCGCCGATTTCAAGCCACCGGAGCAAGGTTGAAATATACGAACTACTGACAGTACTTCATGAATTGTTGTGGGTGGCAAAAAAGGCAATTGTCAACACCTTGGAAAAATGGCAAAGGGACAAAGTTAACGCACTTTGAATCCTTGCGTTTTAAGGAAATCCCTGCCTAAACCCGCTCTTGCCCTTGAGCGGCACGAAAGCGAACATCTGGCTCTCGAGCGTTCTCTTTACCGGCTTGCCGTCCTTCTTCATGAGTATTTCCATTATCTGCGTCCCCTCATCGCCTACGGGCGCGACAATCCTTCCCCCTTCCTTTAGCTGGTTGAAAAGTTCTTTTGGTATGAAAGGGCAGGCGCAGCTGATTATGATGCGCTCGAAAGGCGCTTTCTCCGCCCAGCCCTGCGCTCCGTCGCCGGTTCTCACCTCCGCGTTCCCTATTTTTTCCTTTTTGAGATTTTTCACCGCTTTTTTTGCGAGCAATTCGATTATCTCAACGCCGAAAACCTCTCCCTTCGCCCCGACGATTTTCGAGAGAAGGGCGAGCACATAGCCAGAGCCCGAGCCGACTTCGAGCACCTTCATTCCCATGCCAGCATTCAGGAGCTCGAGCATCACCGCAATCGTGCTCGGCTGCGAAATCGTCTGGTTCATCCCTATCGTGACAGCGTTGTCGTCATAGGAGTATTCCTTGAGGTTTTCTGGCAAAAAATTTTCCCGCGAGACCGAGAGGAACGCGTTTTTCACTTCAAGGGTTTTTATCGCAAAACCCGACATGTACTCGACTAGCTGCCTTCTCTTGGATTCGAAAATCTCCTTTCCTGGCATCTTTTTTCCATGATGCATAATTCCACTTTCACGGTTTTGCCGAAATGGCCACCCGCGGATTATAAGTTTTCTCCCCTTTCGCGTATGAGCTTGCGAAGACCCTTTACCTTGTCAATTGTGTCAAGCTCCGCTTCCTCTATTATGGGCACGCCTTCGACATTCTTGCGCTTGTACTCTTTGGTGATTATGATTGGGTCGGAATCTATCACCGCCGTGGTTTTTTTGAGCTCCGCCGCCTTTTTCGGGATGTCGAACTTCCCTTTTCCGGTTGTGATGAGCATGCCCTTTTCCCCCTCCCCGTATGCGCGGAACGGTGCGTGCTCGAAGAGCGCCATCTTGAGGCCGAGGTCATGCACTTTTCCGAGGAGTTTTTCATTCGGGGTTTCGTCGAAGCCCAACTTTTTTTCAGCCGAGCCGAAGACATCGAGCCTTTTCACAAGGCCCTTGCCGAGTTCGCCTTCAATTTTTCTCGCGGTTTCAACCGAAGTCGAGGCGCCCTTCTCGAACCTGTAGAGGGTTTCGGCAGCGATGCCCACCTTCTGCGCAAGTTCGTTCAAGGAAAGCTCGAGCTCCTCCCTTTTCCTCTGCAGCTTCTGCGCATCAATGTCTACTATGTGCTTTCCCTTGAAGTATCTCATGGAGGGCGGGACGTTTGAGAGCAGCTTTTCGAAAGTCTTCAATGTGAGGGCCGGGACATCATACCTGTAATACACGGTATCGTCCTCGAGCCAGAATACCTTCGTCCTCGCGCCGATTATAATGCAGTGCGCGCTGAGCACCTGGCCAAGCTTTCGCAGCTCCTCCCCCTGCTCTTTTCTTATGGAATCAATGTTCTCGTAAACCTTTATTGCGAGCGTGAGGCTCGCGTTCTTAGCTATTAGGTCAAAGCATGTGTTGGTGTCGAAAAAAGTTGTCACGTTGAAAAATTTGCGCCGGAGGCAGGAAATCGTGCCTGCAATGATTTCTTCCCTGTTCATAATGCGCCCGCCACAAAGGAGGCGAGCGCCATTATCATGCCGTACTTGCTGAACTTCTGCGCTGCCTTGAAATCCTTCGAGTTGAAAAGCCTGAAAGAATTTATGAGAAGTATGGCGCAGATGCCGAAGAGTATCGCAAACGCCATGCCGCGCAAATAGCCAAGTGCAAACGCGACAACGCCTATGCTCACCGCCGCGAGGTAGAAGAGGAAGATTGCTTTCTTGAGCCCCTCGAAGCCAACGAACATCGGGAGCGTGTTCTTCGCGCCCCTATCCCCTTCAATGTCCTCGCAATCCTTTATTATTTCCCGTGCAACGTTCGCGAAAAAGGCGCTGGCCGCGAGCAGGAATATCCCCTCATACCTCTGCGCAATCGCGGCGCCGAACACGAGCGTGAGCGCAGTGCCAAGGGCCACTACCCAGTTGCCGAGGAACTTGAAGTTCTGCATCACGCCAGAGTAGAGTATTAGCAGTGCGGAAACCCCCACTGCTATGGCAAATGCCTGGAGGTTGATTGCGAATGCGGCGGCAATCCCTATGAGGAAGAGCGCTGCAGAAAAGCCGAGCAGCCCTTTTTTCTCTGCCTGCCCCTCAACTTTCGCTTTGCCGAGCTTTTCATCAATGTCGGCGTCAAAAAAATCGTTTATGGCATTTCCCGCGCCTGTGATGAGGAACGCGGCAGCCATGCCAATCCCTAGCTCTGTGCTGAATGCAACGGAGTTCTGCGCTATCGCATGGCCTGCAAAAACCCCGATTGCGGAGATTACGCAGTTGCCAGGCCTTGTCGACCAGAAGTACTTTGCGGCTTGCATTTGAATAATTAGTTTTTTGAAGTTAAGTTAAATGTTTTCATTAAGTTTTTTTGGCCTATACTTTGGTTTAATTGCTATTTTTGCGATTCTCCGCCGAAAACCCGAGCTTCTGAAAGTTTTTCACTAAACACCCTCTCAAATTCGTAAATCCATGGGGAAAGGATGTCGCCAATTTTTGGGTCCCCCCTATTCTCGGAAGCCTGAAATATTTGCCTGTAATTTTCCTCGAACCAAGGCTTTACCCTACGCAACGCTAAGGTATCCCCTGCCAGCGCTGCTGTATTTACCTTATCGCAAACTTCGTGCATTTTTCTCTCAAGCGCTCTTACAATTTCTTCCCTTATTATCTGCTCAATGCTCATATTCCTGAGCCTTGGTTTTACATACCTTGGAGTTGTCCTGATTTTTTGCCCAAGCCCATCGGGGAATTCTTCTTTTATTTGTGCAATGGAAGCATCAACTGCGCCCCTAAACCTAGAGATGAACACTTTGCGCATTAGTGGAGTAATTGCCAGCTTGCCAATATGAGGGGGGGGTCTCTCTATTCTTGCCAAAAGTTGCCCGCCTTTCTTGCTAGGTTTTACCATGAGTAATTAATGGCTAGAAGTAGTTTATTAGTTTTTGCCAAATATGCATTGTTGCCTGGTGGTCTTTATGACGACTTCTTCTTGCCTTTCTTGCGCTGCCTGAGCTTTTTCGAGTTGCATTTCCTGCACTTTTGCGGCATTTTGCCCCTGCTCGACCTGTTCTTGGCGTTGCAGCGCATGCAAACCCAGACGTCCTTGAAAATCCTTTTCGCCGCAATCGGGCTAAGAGCACCCATAAAACACGCCTGTCGCTTTTCTATTTAATGCACCAGTGAAACTATTTTAAATGCGATTGTGGCTCTTCTTCATTACAACAAGTGAGGGAATTCTTTTCTTTTACGCCGAAGTTTTTGTAAAAGAAGAAAAGAGCAATTCCAGCACATAAAGCCTATTGAGAGGCTTCGTTTGTGCCCCGATCGTCTAGCCCGGCCAAGGACACCGGCCTTTCAAGCCGAGAACCCGGGTTCAAATCCCGGCCGGGGCACTTTTATTATTTTTGTCTAAGCCGTATGAACTGCCTGAACAAAACCTTTAAGTTTGGCGGGCCAACCGGCTTTTTCATGGCTGATAGGCCGGAGTACTCTTTTAGCGAGTACCTTGACTTGGACAAAAAGGACGCTGTTTTTGTCAGGGTGGTTTTTTCCCAAGACTTAGCGAAAATAGAGGCTTTTGCAGTTTCCTTGATTATTTCAGTTAGTGAAAGCCCCGTTGAACTGGCAAGGTTTGACTGCTCTTTGAGGGAAAGGCTCAATGTCCACCGCTTTTACCTTAAGCCGCCTGTGAAGCAATACTTGGATAAGGAAACGAATTTCGAGTCGCTGGATTATTGCCTGCAGAACATAAAGCGGAACTGGGCGGAATACCTACTGAGCTATAAGCTTAATTATAACAAGTAAAGTTATATAACTAATTCAGTTATAAATCTTTTTGTGCTATGATATTGTGATTGCAATGGCTCGTTTGATAATAAAAATCGGTTATGATATGCGCGCGGACATAAAACAAGTTTTTGACGCCCCGCAAAAAGCCGCCCACGGCTCGCACGCATTGTATCTGCGCAGCACCAAGGACCTGCAGGAAATACTCTCGCCAAAGAGGCTTGAGCTCTTGCAGCACATAATCGAATCAAGGGGCGAATCCGTAAATGACGCCTCAAAAAAGCTCAAGCGCAAGCAGGAAGCCGTGAGCAGGGATGCCGGCATACTTGCATTCCACGGCCTCATCAGCAAAAAGAAGAAGGCGCAGAAGACGCTTCTGGAGCCGAATTATGATTGCCTGCAGATAAACCTGAAAGCCTGAACAAGTTTGCGGATTGCATTTAGAGATGAAGCCTTCCGCCCCCAATCAAGTTTTTTTTGCCTTCAATGGCCAAAACACAGGCGCCTTTTAAAACCCTTTTGCACCCCCTTTTGGTAGATGCTTGACAAGTTCAAGAGCCCCGAATTCCGCACAAACCTTCTGATGTGCATCTTCATCGCCTCCGTAATAACATCAAACATTCTCGGCGGGAAAATCTCGGAAATTTCCCTTCTCGGCCTGCCTGTGGTCTTCTCTGTCGGGCTGATTCCTTTCTTCATGACTTTTTTCATCCTTGACTCGATAAACGAGGTGCACGGGAAGCAGAAGGCGCGCGAGCTCATCTGGCTTGCGATGCTGACCCTGGTTTTTGTCGCGCTCGTGACGATTGTTGCATCAGCGCTTCCCTTCGCGCAGAGGAGCTGGGTAACCGCGGCCCAGTTCGACCCCGTCTTCAGCCAGAGCCTGCGCATAATACTTGCAAGCATAACCGCATTCTTCTTTGCGGACATGGTTGATGCGAGCGTTTTCCACGCGCTCAAGCAGAAAATGCAGGGCAACTTCCTCTGGCTGCGCAGCAACGTGAGCAACATAATAGGCCAGGTGATTGACACTTTCTTTTTCATGTTCATCGCCTTTTACGACCCCGCGAAGGGCTATGACGTAAACTTCGTGGTAGGGATAACCCTTCCATACCTTTTCCTAAAAATAATGCTTTCATTCGTGAACACGCCGTTTGTCTACGGCGGAGTGCGCTGGCTGCGCGGCGCAGTGCACAAATAACCCATTGGGCTAGAGTTGCCATAGTATGGGTTCTTGGCCGGAATCCCAGAAACTTTAAAACCTTTGCAGCAACGCTTCTATCGCAATGGTGTTGTTTTTGCCTCCAAAAGGGAAACTGCTTATCAAGGGCCTGCGTTGCACTGCGCGCATAGGCATTACGCCGCAGGAGAGAAGCTCTGCGCAGCAGCTTGTAATCGATGCGGAACTCGAAATAAGTTTTGCGAAGCCCGCGGCTTCCGGGAATATTTCCGACACCGCGAATTATTCCGAAGCGATAATTGAAATAAGGCGGATTGCGGAGGCGGGGGAATCCTCATTGCTTGAGGCTCTTGCAAAAGAAATTGCGGATTCGCTCAAAAAGAAGTTCCGCGCAAAAAAGGTTATTGTAAGGATAGGCAAGGTGGAAGTCGCGAAAAGGCATTCCGCGGATTTCGTCGGGGTTGAGTACGTTGCCTGAAAAGGCCTGGCTTTCCATAGGCTCGAATGTGGGGGAGAGGCAGGCGAACCTTGCCGAGGCTGTTAGGGAACTCTCGAAGCACTGCAAGGTGAAGAGGGTTTCGAAAGTCTACGAAACCGAGCCTGTGGGTTTTGAAGGGCAGCCGATGTTTCTCAACCAGGCGATAGAAGTTGAAACTTCGGTGGCTCCCAGGGAGTTTCTTGCGCTCACAAAAAGCATCGAGCAAAGGCTCGGCCGAGTGAAGAACTTCAGATGGGGCCCGCGCAAGATTGACATCGACATAATTTTCTTCGGCAGCCGCATAATAAAGGAAGAGGGCTTCATTGTCCCGCACGAGAGGGCCCACGAGCGCAGGTTCGTGCTCGTCCCGATGGCCGAGCTCGAGCCGGGCTTCGCGCACCCGGTGCTAAAAAGAACTGTAAAAGAGCTCCTCAAAGGCCTGCCCAAAGGCAAGAAGGACGCAGTGAGGGTTTTCGGGGGCGAAAAGGTGGGTTTTAAAAATCTGTCCAAATCCAATTAATTGAAAATAAAAAAGTTTTTCCGGTGATGTTTTGAGCAAGAGGAGCAAGGACACTTCGCGTTTCAAGAAGACACGCTCGAGGCAGCGCTGGAAGTGGAAGAAGAAGAAGATGCGCCGCAAGAAGCGCAAGAAGAGATACATGAGGCAGAGGGCGAAGTAAAGAGCGGCCAGCCAGCCTAGTCTTTCGAGCCATCAAGCCTTTTATTCCCCAATTCCCTATATTTTGTTCATGTTAGTGTCAGTGGTAATCGGGGCCCTCAATGAAGAGAATTACATCGGCAAAACCCTCGCCACACTAAAGGCCCAGAAAACCTCGCACAAGTTCGAGCTGGTTGTGGGCGATGGGTATAGCGAGGACAAGACTGTTTCTATCGCCAAAAAGGCCGGCGCGCGCGTAGCAAAGGAAAAGAACCGCTCCGCCGCATGGGAGCGCAATGCCGGGGCAAAGATTGCGAAAGGCGAGATAATCGCCTTCACAGATGCGGACGCGCAGGTGCCGCCGGAATGGGTTGAAATAATCGCGCGCGAATTCGAATCCGACAAGGGCCTTGCGATGCTCTACGGCCCTGTTTCGTTTTCGGATTCTCCCAGCCTTGAAAAATCTTTGAGCACAATTGCGATGAAAATTTTCCTTTCAGTGTGCGCCTTCGCCGGATTCCACAACCCGATAGGCTCGAACATCGCGGTGAGAAGGGATTTGTTCGAAAAGGCGGGGATGTTCGACACATCGCACATCACGGCAGAAGACCTTGACCTCGGCAAAAGGATGGCAAAGTTCGGGAAATTGAAGTACGCGCCGGGCATGGTCCTCGATGTCTCCCCGCGCAGGGTGAAGAAGTGGGGATACCCGAGATTTGTAATTTACCACATGATAAACGCCCTGCGATTCCATCTCACCGGGGCCTCAAGGAAAGATTACGCGCCGGTCAGGTGATTTGTTTTGAGGATTGCCTTCTTCACTGACAGCTACCTTCCGGCAATAAACGGCGTCGTCACGCAAATAAGGATAATTTCAAGGGAGCTCGCAGCGCGCGGGCACGAAATACTCATTCTCACCCCTTCGCAGGATTCCTCTTACAAGGAAAAGAAGGAAGGCCGCATAGAGGAACTCTACCTTCCGTCGATTGCGCTGCCCACTTATACAGATTACCGGGTGAGCATGCCCCACTCATCGAAAGCGTTCGCACTCCTGGAAAAATTCAGGCCGGACATTGTGCATGTGCACACCCCTTTCGGCTGCGGATGGCTCGGCATCCGCGCTGCAAGAAAGCTCGGCGTACCCGTGATAGGGACTTACCACACGCTTCTCCCGGAGTTCATGATGTATCTTCCCATTCCATTGCTAAAGGAAACAGAGCTCGCGAAAAGCCTCGCATGGCAGTACACGAACTTTTTCTACTCGAACTGCGACCTCGTGACAACCCCTACGGATTCCATGAAAAGGGAATTGCGCAAGAACGGCCTTGCAAAGGAAGTGGCGGTGATGCCGAACGCAATCGATTTCGCGCTCTTCAACAGGGGCGCTTCCAGGAAAAAATATTCCGCGAAAAAGCCGAAGCTCATTTACTTCGGCAGGGTAAGCTACGAAAAGAACATCGAAGTGCTCATTTTTGCGCTCAAGCACGCGCTCTGGAAAAAGCATCCCATTTCGCTGACAATCACAGGCTCGGGCCCCGCAGTGAACTACCTTCGGGAGATTGCGAAGGAACAGAAGGTTTCGGGGCACGTGCATTTCCACGCACCGCTTGGCCATGAAAAGCTCGCAAGGCACGTCGCCTCGCATGACATTTTCGTGACCGCTTCGACAATTGAAACCCAGGGCCTCACGATACTCGAGGCAATGGCGGCAGGCCTGCCATGCATCGGCGCGGATTGCCTAGCAATACCTGATTCGGTGAGGGACTGGAAGAACGGCTTCCTCTTCAAGCCTTATGATTTCCTCGACCTCGCGAAAAAAATTGAGAAGCTGGTGTCCTCGGAAAAGCTGCGCAAAAAGCTTGGGCGCAACGCGGTTGAAACCGCGGCAAATTACTCGCTCGAAAGAATCGCCACGCAGATGGAGAGGCTTTACTCTGAAACAATTGCCAAAAAAGCCGGGAAATGAGGCTGTTTCCAGGCAATCACAACGAATAAAAACAGGCGCCAGATTAAACTATATACTATAAAATTTTTTACATTAACTTTGGAGGGATGGTTCAATGAAGAAAATTGTTTTGGCAAGCGCTCTGCTCCTGTTCGGGGTGCTCTTAAGCTCATTTGCTTCGGCTGATTGGTTCGGCTCAAGCGCAAGCAGGGGATTGACTGGCCTTGCAGTCATTGCGGGCTCGGATGAAGGCACTGCCGTTGACGCAAGTGCGGACGCAGCAGCAGAGGTAACAACAGCTGCGAGTGCGGGCAAAAAGGCATTGAAGGAGGACATAATGGCTGCCTTGACAAAGTCAAGGAAAATGAGGGAGGCTGCAAGGAAAGCGGCCATGGTGAAAGTAAAGGCAGTGAAGGCTGAACGCAGGGAAACCGTAGTCGGAATTGCGCAGGACCAAAACCTGACCGGCCAGCAGAAGGCCGAGCAGATAAAGGGTGTAATGGAAAAGTCAAAAGGAGACATTGATGCAATTAAACAAGAGAGGAAAGAAACCGTTAAGGCAATCAAAGAAGAACGCAAGAAGACCGTAAAGTACACGGTGGAAGAGGCAAAGAAGATTGCCAAGGCGACAATAGCAGCTTCAACCGAAGCCAGGAAGAAGAAGGCAGCGGCCAACGAAAAGGAAAGGGCAATGAAAAGGGCGAAAGCAATTGCAAACGCGAGGGCAACGGTCAAAGTCACCACGAATGATGGCGTCACCGCGGCTTCCGCGGACGCCAACGCTCAAGCGGCAAGCTCTTAAAATAAAAATTCTTCGGCTCCGGGGCTTCCCGGGGCATTTTCCCTTTTTTTCGTCTATAGCCGCATTCGGCGGCGGAAAGCTTTATAAATCAAGCATGAGCCTATATAGTAGAGAATAGCCAACCAAACATTACATTAATTCCCAATTTACGCCATAAATCCGCGTTTAAACGCGTTTTTGACATTGCAATGCCCTGCATTGCGCGTGCATTTTTTGCACGCTGGTTGGCTCATGAGTACCCGAGCTTTTTTGGGTATGATGTGGTTATGCCAGAGGTTTTCCGCAACGGAAAACACTCTATACTTCGCCGGAATTATTTTTGCCTAGGCGAGGCAATTTTGCAGGCAGACCCCTCATCTGGGAATGAAACCTCAAAAAAAATGTTCCGGCGATTAAACAATTCCATTAGGCAAATACTAAAGCCAAAAGGCTTCAGTTGTAAATAATTCCAGCTGATCCTGCTGGCGGATACTGCTATCGAAGTTCGACTCAGCCATGCAAGTCTTAGAGCCATAGTCACGGTTGGCTCTGGCGTACGGCTCAGTAACACGTGGTTAATCTACCCTAAAGAGGAGCAAATCCCGGGAAACTGGGGCTAACACTCCATAGGCATAGGCAACTGGAATGTGCCTATTCCCAAAAAGAGCGCACCATGCAAGCGTTTCTGCTCTAGGATGAGACTGCGGTGGATTAGGTAGTTGGCGGGGTAATTGCCCACCAAGCCGACGATCCATACGGGCCTTGAGAGAGGTAGCCCGGAGAAGGGTACTGAGATAAGGACCCTAGCCCTACGGGGTGCAGCAGGCGCGAAAATTCTGCAATACACGAAAGTGTGACAGAGGAACTTCGAGTGCTCACACAGTGAGCTTTTGCCAACTGCAGGAAGGTTGGCGAATAAGGAGTGGGTAAGATACGTGCCAGCCGCCGCGGTAATACGTACAGTCCAAGTGGTATCCCCTGATATTGGGCCTAAAGCGTTCGTAGCCGGCCCTGTAAGTCCCTGGTGAAATCGGCCTGCCTAAAGGGTCGAATTGCCAGGGATACTGCTGGGCTCGAGACCGGAAGACGTGAAGGGAATTTTCGGAGTAACGGTGAAATGTTGTGATCCCGAAAAGACCACCAGTAGCGAAGGCGCTTCACGAGAACGGCTCTGACGGTGAGGAACGAAAGCTGGGGGAGCGACCCGGATTAGATACCCGGTTAGTCCCAGCCGTAAACGATGCGGACTAGGTGTTCTAGCACTCATGTAGTGCGGGAGTGCCGAAGCGAAGGTCTTAAGTCCGCCGCCTGGGAAGTATACTCGCAAGGGTGAAACTTAATGGAATTGGCGGGGACGCACTACAAGGGGTGGATGCTGCGGTTTAATTGGACACAACGCCAGAAAACTCACCAGGGGCGACAGTAGAATGATGGACAGTCTGAAGGGCTTTCCTGACACGCTGAGAGGTGTTGTATGGTCATCGTCAGCTCGTACTATGAAGCGTCCTGTCAACTCAGGCAACGGGCGAGACCCACGTCCATAGTTGCTATTTCCCGATTCCGGGGGAGCACTCTATGGAGACTGCAGAGGCAACTCTGAGGAAGGAGTGGGCAACGGTAGATCTGTATGGCCCGAATCTCCTGGGCTACACGCGGCATACAATGGACAAGACAATGAGTCTCGAGCCCGAAAGGGTAAGGTAATCCCAGAAACTTGTCCTTAGTTCGGATTGAGGGCTGTAACCCGCCCTCATGAAGATGGAATCCCCAGTAATCGCGTGTCACTATCGCGCGGTGAATTAGTCCCTGCGTCTTGCACACACCGCCCATCAAGCCAGCCGAGTGAGGTTTTGATGAGGCCATTCTCTCAGAGGATGGTCGATTCAGAATTTCGCGAGGGGGGCTAAGTTGTAACAAGGTGTCCGTAGGGGAACCTGCGGACGGATCACCTCCTTTCAACGTTCTGCAAATGCAGAACAAAAAGTGATTTCCGTTGCGGAACTTAGATGGCATAACCACAACAACCTTTTTCTTTTCGTTGACACGGAAAGAACCCGAGCAAAACCAAGGGGTTTTGCGGGGCCTGACAGAGCATGGCTCTGCCAGGAAAGGTTGGCGAAAAAGAAAAGTGTCAAAAAATTGCATTGCAAGCTTTTTTGCAATGTTGCAGGAAACTCTCGCATGCAACTGCGCTTTTGGAAAATTTTTCCGGCCAGGGGAGCTAAGTTGCACGTGGAAATTTCGCGGGCCCTTAGCTCAGCGGCAGAGCGCTCCGTTTGCATCGGAGAGGCCACGGGTTCAAATCCCGTAGGGTCCATCCTCGCCTTTTTCTTTCTCATGCAAGAGAAAGAAAAACGCGACCGAAAAAGAAAGAGAAGCAAAAAAGATCCGGCGAAAAAGAAAAGTGCGAGCCGAAAACAAAGAGAAGCAAAAGAAGTTTTGCGGAAAAGGAAAAGTGTGAATAAAAAATCGGAAGAAGAAAAATAATCAGGAAAAGTTATTGCATCCGCAGATTTTTGCGGATGTTTGAAAAAAGTCTGCAGGCGTTTGCGAAGCAAAGCCTACCTTGGCCCAAGCGCAGGTAGGGTGCTCCCCCAACGTGAGCAGACGTTGTTACGCTTACAACAAACAGTTCACATTTTGTAAGGACGCATCCCGAGTTGTTTTGGGATGCAGGATAGAGCTGATACCCTTCCCGGGGTTTTTGGCCATGATGTCGTGCATTGGCAGACCGATCGGTTTAAGAGTTCTGTAAACCGCATAGTGGATGACTAGGCTTGGAAGCTGTCGAAGGGCGTGGCAAGCTGCGATAAGCCAAGGCGAGCTGCATGCAAGCTTTGAACCTTGGATCCCTGAACTGCTCCGATTAGGAGCGGGAACGCCGGGAATTGAAGCATCTTAGTACCGGCAGGAAAAGAAAGCAAAAGCGATTCTGTTATTAGGGTCGACCGAAGGCAGAAGAGGACAAACCGAATCCCTTGCCGCGAGGCGTGGGAGATGTGGTGTTTTGGGCCTTGTTACAATCTCTCTTTGCTAGCTGAAGTCAACTGGAACGTTGTGCCAGAGAGCGTGAAAGCCGCGTAAGCGGAACAAAGAGAGTTGAGTGCAGGGTACCCCGAGTATGGCGCGTTGGATATCGCGTCAGAATCCGCGAGGCAATTACTCGCAATCCTAAATACTCTCCAAGTCCGATAGCTCACTAGTACCGTGAGGGAAAGTTGAAAAGTACCCTTAACAGGGGGTGAAAAGCGCCTGAAACTATGCGGTCACAGGCTGGCAAGGCACAGAAGAGGTAAAGCTCTGCGAATTGAAGGAAGGAGACTTCCGGATAGAGCATGAGTGATTCAGTGTCTTGCTGTTCGTCCTGAAACACGAGCGAGGGAGTTTACGGCTGTGGCGAGGTTAATCCCTTACGGGGAGAAGCCGGAGCGAAAGCGAGTGCGCGCAACCCCTTTACTGGGGCGAGGCGCAGGGTATGAATAGTGCCCAAGTCACAGACGCCAGACCTGAAACCAGGTGATCTATTCCTTTGCAGGTTGAAGTCCCCCTTCCGGGGGATGGAAGACCGAATCCAGTGTTCGTCCAACGGCTTGGGTGACATGGGAATAGGAGTAAAATGCCATTCGAACCTGGTGATTGCAGGTTCCTTCCGAAAAAGCTCTTAGGCTTGCCTTCGCTGAGGTTGGCTGTGGGGTAGAGATACTGATTAGAAAGTACTGGTTGGAAACTTCCAGCTTTCTTGTCAAACTCCCAATCTGCAGCCGCCGAAGAAGCGAGGAGTAGGGGTGCGTGGGGTAAGCCCCGTATCCTGAAGGGGAACGACCCAACCCTGGGTT
>CAYJWI010000014.1:0-31635 GCA_964373815.1 uncultured archaeon
GCACCCGCTCGTAGCCCCACAGTCGTCGCATACCGTGCACGCCCCGTTGCGCTTAACTTTCATCGAGCCGCAGCCGCCGCACTGGTCGCCCGTGTAGCCCCTGCTCTTGGCCATCTTGATTTTTATCTCCTCTTCGCTCCCCGGCCTGTCGAACTCTTCCATTGTTTTAGGTTTCGAAGTTGGTGGTTCTTGCGCTTGCTCGACGATTTTCTTCTGCTCTCCGAGGGTGTCCTCTGTTCCGCTTATGGGCTTTACGTGGACAAAATCAGTCCTTCCGAGGTATTCGTACCCGAGCACCCTGAAAATGTAATCTATCATGGATGTCGCGTTCTTTATCGTTTCGTGCCCTTTCACTATCCCGGAAGGCTCGAACCTTGTGAAAGTGAATGAATCGACGAATTCATCGAGCGGAACCCCGTACTGGAGCGCTTTCGAGACCGCTACCGCAAAGCAGTTCATGAGCGCCCTGTATGATGCGCCTTCCTTGTACATGTCAATGAAAATCTCGCCCAATGCTCCGTCGGGATATTCGCCTGTTTTTATGAAAACCTTGTGGCCGCCCACTGTTGCTTCCTGCACAAAGCCGCGCCTCTTTGCCGGAAGGGCCTTCTTCTCGAGCTTTACGCTGATTTTTTGCCGCATCTGCATAGGCCCTATTGTTTCGTCCACGTCCTCGGCATCGCCTAGCCATGCAATCTCGTCTTCGCCAGAAACAGTGTTGAGGGGCTGTGAGAGCTTCGAGCCATCCCTGTAGAGCGCGTTTGCCTTTACCATCAATTGCCATGACTGCAAATAAGCGTCTTTCATTTCCTCAACAGTTGTGTGGTTTGGCATGTTGATTGTCTTGCTGATCGCCCCAGATATGAAGGGCTGCGCCGCCGCCATCATCTTTATATGCCCCATGTGGTGGATGAACCTTTTGCCGATTTTTCCGCACCTGCTCGCGCAGTCGAATGCAGGATAGTGCTCTTCTCTCAAATGCGGCGCGCCTTCGATTGTCATTGTGCCGCAGACATAATCATTCGCCCTGCTTATTTCCTCTTTCGAAAACCCGAGTTCTTTTAGCATGTCGAAATCCGCGGAGCTGAACTGCTTTTCGGTAAACCCCAAGCTCTTGCAGAACTCCTCCCCTAGGCTCCACTTGTTGAAAGCGAACTTCAGCTCGAAGACGTTTGGCAGCTGGGCCTCGACCACCGCGATTTTTTCCGCATTGAACCCCTTTGCGCTAAGGGTTTCCTTGTTTATCACCTGGCAGCCGTTGAGTGTTCCGTGGCCTTTTACGTACTTTATGATGTCGCCGATTTGGCTTTCAGCATAGCCCATTTTTTTGAGCGCCATCGGAAGAGACTGGTTCACTATCTTGAAGTACCCTCCGCCAGCGAGCTTCTTGAACTTGACCATGGCAAAATCAGGCTCGATTCCGGTGGTGTCGCAGTCCATTACAAGCCCGATTGTCCCTGTTGGGGCAATCACCGTGACTTGCGCGTTCCTATAGCCGTACTTCTCCCCGAGCGTAAGCGCCCTGTCCCACGCGTCCCTTGCAGCGCTGAGAAGGCTCTTCTGGCACTTCTCCGGGTTTATTCCCACGGGCTTTATCGTAAGGTTTTCGTACTCGGAGGGCTTTGCATTGTAGGCCGCCCTTCTGTGGTTTCTTATGACGCGCAGCATGTCTTGCCTGTTTGGCTCATAGCGCGGAAACGGCCCTATCGCTCCTGCCATTTCGGCAGAAGTCGCGTAGGATTCGCCGCACAGAATCGATGTGAGCGCCCCAGCTATCGCCCTTCCTTCATCGGAGTCATATGGTATGCCTGCAACCATGAGGAGCGTCCCGAGGTTTGCATAGCCGAGCCCGAGTGTCCTGTAATCATAGCTCTTCTGCGCGATTTCCTTTGAGGGGAACTGTGCCATGAGCACGCTGACCTCGAGCACCACTGTCCAGAGCCTCGATGCGTGCCTGTACTCCTCTACCTTGAATTCCCCATTCGCGTCGAGGAAGTGCATAAGGTTTATGCTCGCAAGGTTGCATGCGGTATCGTCAAGGAAAAGGTACTCGCTGCATGGGTTGCTCGCGTTTATCCTTCCGTCCTTTGGGCAGGTGTGCCACTCGTTTATGGTATCGTCGAATTGTATCCCGGGGTCCGCGCAGTGCCATGCGGCGTGCGCTATGTCGTTCCAGAGCTGCCTTGCCTTTACCGTTTTTGAAGTCTTACCGGTTTTCCTGAACTTCAATTCCCAATTATCATCATTGAGCACGGACTCTATGAATGCATTGCTAACCCTTACAGAATTGTTCGAGTTCTGGCCGGAAACAGTAAGATAAGCTTCGGAATTGTAATTGGTGTCGAATGTTGGGAAGTCGATGCTCTTCTCGCCCTGCTCTGCGAGCTGGAGGACCCTTAGGATGTAGTTTGGCGAGATGCTTGCCTTTATGGCTTCCCTTATTTTGAGGCGCAGGGCCTTGTTCTTTCTCGCATCTGTCGATTTGCCTTCATATGCAGCCCTCATTATTTCATTCAGGAAATAATTTGCGCTCTTGCTTCCCGCAACAAGCGATGCGACTTTCTGCTCCTCCATGACTTTCCATCTCACAAACTTTTCGATGTCGGGGTGGTCGATGTCGAGGCAGACCATCTTCGCAGCCCTTCTCGTTGTTCCGCCGGATTTTATCGCGCCCGCCGCCCTGTCAAGCACTTTTAGAAAAGACATAAGCCCCGAGCTGTAGCCTCCGCCCGAAAGCGGCTCTCCTTCGCCGCGCAGCGAGGAAAAGTTCGTTCCCGTGCCAGAGCCGTACTTGAAGAGCCTCGCTTCGCGCGTCACGAGGTCAAAAATCCCGCCTTCGTTTACCAAATCATCCTTTAAAGATTGTATAAAGCACGCATGGGCCTGGCTTCTTGTGTAAGCATCCGCGCTTTTTTCAAGCACGCCGGTATCAGGGTTAACATAATAGTGCCCCTGCGCGGGCCCGTTAATTCCGTAAGCGTTGTAGAGCCCGGTGTTGAACCATTGCGGGCTGTTCGGCGCCGCATACTGGTTTATGAGCATGAACTTTATTTCATCCTCGAACGCGTCTGCATCTTCCTGCGTTGCGAAGTAGCCGTACTTCTCTCCCCACCAGCGCCAGGTCTCGGCGAGCCTTGAGACTACCTGCCTCGCGCTCCTCTCGGGGCCCAATAGCTGCTTTCCGTTAGCATCAAGCAATGGCTTGCCGTACTTGTCGAATTGCGGCACTCCCGCCTTGCGGAAGTACTTTTGCGCTATGATGTCGGTTGCAATCTGCGTCCATTGCTTTGGTATTTCGAGGTCGCGCATCTCGAAAACAACGCTGCCATCGGGGTTTTTTATGGTGGAAGCCCTGAACTCGTACTCGGCGCTGTCAAGCGCGTCCTTACCTTTTTGGGTAAATGCCCTTTCAATTGTGAGCCCTTTTGCGTTCTTTGACGTTTTTTGGGCGCCATAGCTATGAGCCCTCTTTTGAGCCATTTTTTTCATCCCGTGAGCTATTTTTTTGTGGAATTTTATTTTTATTGCAGGAATTAAACTATCCGGCTTCTTATATAAAAGCCTTTACTCAGCCCGAAAATTTTCGCTAAAAACAAACTTTAAAGCGACTTTTTGTCATAATTTCAAACTTTTTTGTCTTAAATGTCTTTGCTTAGTTTGCTTTTCAAACTCATTTAGGGCGCCTTATTATGATAATGTTTTCCTTTTTTGCCGCATTGGGGTGCTTGTAACATTTTTTGCGGGCTTCTTCTTTTAAAATGATTTTCCCAATTTTCCTTCTGAAGGTTTTTTTGTTGAAAGAGCTCACTGATTCCGATTTCGAAGGCTTCATCAAGGCCAAGAAGGCCGCCATAATCGATCTCTGGGCCCCCTGGTGCGGGCCTTGCAGGTACTCGACCCCGATTTTCGAAGAGCTTTCAAAGGATTTTGCAGGAAAGCTCGAGTTCGCAAAGCTAAACATTGACGAGAACCCGGAAACGCCTTCAAAATACGGGATTGTATCTATTCCAGCCTTCCTTATTTTCAAGGGCGGAGAACACGTGGGCGAAATCCACGGTGCGATGCCAAAAGACCAGTTCCGCAGGCAGATAGAGGACAACCTCGGGTGACTTTCCTTCCGCCCTTTTAGGGAAAATTCCGCTGAAAACCAGCCTTGCCACTAGAATTAAGCCTTTCTATCTGCGCGAAACCTTTTCTTTGCTTCCTCAAATTCCCTCTTCAGCGCCGAAGAACCCTTCAAGGCAAATCCAAGTTCGCTGCTATCCCTTACGCCCGCAGTACTAAATTTCAATGACTTTTTCTTTTTTTGTGCCTTATCCATTCTGCGGATGTTATCTGTTATCGTCTCATAAATGACGACAACCCCTGTTTCACGCCATATTCTCCGTATTACATCAAAAACCACTATTGTCTGATTTGGCTTCGCTTTTTTGAAAGCCTCCAGGATAATCTCATATGCCCTGAACGGCTGTAAAATCCTGCCGGTTCTGGCTGGCTTGATGCCATGGAACTTTCTTATTCTTGCAACAGTTACCTCCAGAGTCTGTATATTTGCGCCATGCCTATTTGCGATCTCTTTCAAAGGCACAGGAAGGGCCGGGTGTTTAAGTATGTGCATCTCGACTTCCGCCGCTGCGCTTGCATTCCCAGGTTTCATCGGGGCATGCTTATCGCCCGGCTGATAAAGTGTTCCTCGCTTGCCCGCAGGAGCCCCAGGCCTTCGAAGCCTTGCCTTTTGAACCGGACTGTGGGCTAATGAGCCATGCCTCTTCATGCAAATAAAAAGCCCTTCAGAAATAAAAGCTTGATGGAAACCATCAAGGGCTCTTCACGCAACCGCAACCACAAACCGCCCGAGCGCCTGCTTTATTTCTTCGATGCCCTTCGCTTCCTGTATCTCGACGCGCGCCTGCTTGGTAAAATCTATCCCCTTGGTGAACTGCACTGCCTTGAGCTTGAGGTCCGAGAGCTTTACCATGTCAAATTCCCTGCAAGCCTCGAGGTAGTCGAAAAAACCCTGTATTTTCTGCCCCGGCATGGGCTTCCATTCCTCCCGCGAAAGGAGCCACGTGTTTATTTCCCTGAAAATGAAAGGGTTTGTCATGGCAGCCCTGCCTATCATGCCGAACCGCGCGCCGGTTTCCTGCAGCAATTGCTCCGCCATCCTGCCCGAGTTCACATCGCCATTCGCAACCACGGGAATCGAGAGCTCTTCTACAATCTGTCTTATCGCCTGCCAATCCGCCTTTCCCATGTACTTCTGCTCCGCGGTCCTTCCATGAACCATTATCGCATCCGCCCCGGCCCTCTCGATTTCCTTTGCAATCCTCACTGATTCATTGCTCGCCCATCCGAGCCTTATTTTGGCGGTGACAGGCTTTGTAGTCACGCTTTTTATCGCGCCCACTATTCCGGCGATTTTTTCAGGTGCCTTTAGCAGGGCCGCACCCGCGCCGATGGACACTTCCTTGTGCGATGGGCAGCCGCAGTTGATGTTTATCAGCTCGAAGTTTTTCTCGACTGCATCGACCGCCTTGATGAAATCCTTCTCATCGGTGCCGAAGAGCTGCACTCCCACGGGCTTTTCCTCCAGGGTTGTCTTTATTGTAAAGAACTCGTTGTTCGTGAAAGGGTCGGGGTTGCGCGCTATCTGGGTTGCGTTGATCTGCTCGGTAACCACGAGCCCCGCCCCCTGCTTTTTGCACATGAGCCTGAATGGGAGCGATGTTATCGCCGCCATGGGGGATAAAAAGAAAGGGCTATCGACCCTTATTCCGCAGAACCGCAAACTGTTAGCCATTAGAAAAATGGCGCCTATAAACCCTTATAAAGTTACCCAAATTACTTTGTATAAGCCATCAAACTAGTGCTTAGTTGCGAAGCAAAGCCGGTCGAGCCCAAGCGAAGACCGGGTGCCTTGTCAACTGAGGCTTCAGTTGCGGGGGTGGCAGAGTGGTCAAATGCGGCGGATTGCTAATCCGTTTCCCGAAAGGGAGCGCGAGTTCAAATCTCGTCCCCCGCGCCACCTTTTCTTTTCGTTGACACGAAAAGAAAAGCTGGGCCAAAAGAAAAGTGTCACGTGTTTTTACCGAAACCTTCCGGTCATGTGCACCCTTCTAAACCCGTTGTGCTGGCGGTGCGCAATGTCGATTCCTACCTCGCGCCTTGCCTTCAGCATATTCTCCCGATGCCCTTCGGTGCTGGCAACCCAGGATTGAAAAATCCCTTCAGCTATTTGATATGGGTGCCAGTGCCCCTCTGCATAACCAGTGTTCTCCGTCCTGCCCTCAAGAAAAGGCGGGTAAGTGTGCTGCCCCTTGTCAGTGTTGCCAATGACGTGCTCCGAGTGCTGTTTTGCAAAAGCCGAATGCCTCTCATCTAGGCGCAGGGGCGCCTTTTCCTCGTGTGTCCTGCCGTGCTCCGAGCGGAACCTGTTTACGAGGTAGAGTAGGTGCTGCCTTATGTCCTCGCGCATGCAAAAAACAACAATCCTGAACAATTTAAACCCCGCTGCCCAAAACCCCCGAAAGAGGCTTTTTATACTTTAGCCCAAACAATCAGTTAACGGCGGCAATGCCGCAAAAAGCAGGGGTAGCGAAGCGGTCAAACGCGCCAGACTCAAGCGGCCTTTTTCTTTCTCGCGAGAAAGAAAAACCCCGGGGAAAAAGAAAGAGCTTATTTTCCCCCCGATTTAATGGCTGGAGCGATCTGGTGGCTTAGTGCCTTCGGCGGTTCGAATCCGCCCTCCTGCAATTCATCTGTCCAAATGGGTTTTTTTCCTGAAACCTATTTTTTGCATGAACAGCCAGTTCTGGGCTGATGGGATAACAACATAGCCGTCCGCCCTTTTCTTTGCGGCCAAACCGTTTTCTTTCAGCACTTCAACTATAAAATCATTAACTTCCCCAGAGCCGTGGCGAATCGAAATTATTTTTGTGCTTGCGGGCCCAGAAATTCTAACAGAACCAATACTGTCATAAAGAGCCTGGGCAAAAGCGATTCTTTCTCCTGCTGACTTCAGGAAGGCGGTTGCGCTCCCCCTCTTCTGCAGGGCTAGCTTTGCAGCGCTGTTCATGTTTCGGAATTCCCTTGGCACCCTCTTGCCATACAATGTAAGTTCGTTGAATAGTTGTATTATGTTCTTCGAACCTATGTCAACTATGAAATCATCCCCCTTTTGAACAACCTTTGTCTTTATGCCGGTGGCTGACTCAAGCATTCTGCTGAAATGCTCGGCAAAGCCCTTGTCCCTTACACAAAGATTGAGCCTGCCCTGCTTGGAATCCAATGAAACATAATTCCTTGAAACATCCCCCATCATTGCCCCCAGGACATAGGCAAACGGCGTAGCCCTTTCAGGCGTGATTGCCAATGGCTTTCTTCTACCAACCATTTTTTTGCTCCAAAGCATGGACACGTGCTTAGGGAGTTTTTTTCCTAAAACCCATGTTTTTGCGGTATTTCTGGAAACCCCTGCCGATTTTCCGGCAAGTTCAAAGCTTTGTGTTTCATTGTAAGCATTGACGGCCTTTTCAAGCTTCTCGAAATCCCTGCGCTGTGCATTAATCTTTCCCCTCAATGCGGAGGGCTTTTGGCCAAGCCACGCCTCCCTTGCGGCCATGGCTTTCCTTGCATCGCGCAGTGAAACAACCTTTCCCGTACCGGGTATTGTTACATGCCTATGCAAGTTGTAACGCGGCATGAAAACTAGTTTGGTAAATGAAATATTTAATACTACCTTCCATCATTCGTATTTCGTGACTTAATTGGAGGGATTGCATGGCTTATGATGTCATTGTCTCCGGCGCGGGGCCTGCGGGCTCCACCTGCGCGCTCTTCCTTGCAAGAGGCGGCCTGCGGGTGCTGCTGCTCGAAAAGGGGAAGTTCCCGCGCGACAAGGTCTGCGCCGACAACAAGACCTGGCTCTGCCTTGACATAGTATCGGAGCTCGGGCTCTGGAAGGAATTTAGCAGGCTGAAAAAACAGCCTATAAAGGGCGTGCTCGTGGCATCGCCTTCGGGCAACGATTTTTTCACCCCGCTGCTCGAATCCGACGTGAAGGAAAAAGGCCCGTGGTATAATGTGCGCAGGCTGCTCTTTGACAACATGCTCGCACAGGCCTGCAGGAAGGAGAAGAAAATAAAATTCCGGGAAAAGTGCGCCGTGCTCGAGCCGATAAGGGAAAATGGCGCGGTTGTGGGCGTAAAGTTTTTCAATGAAAAAGGGAAAAAAGAAGAGGCATTTGCAAAAGTCGTGGCCGCCGCGGACGGCAGCGAAAGCCCCATAGCGAATGGCCTCGGCCTTGAGACAAAAGTTAAGGGGCGGTATGCGATGAACGCGAGGGCGTATTATGAAAATGTTTCAGGCCCTATGGATAGGTGCGAACTCTACTACCTGAAGGGTATATGCCCGGGCTATTTCTGGATTTTTCCAGTGGACAGGAAAACGTGCAACGTCGGCATCGGGATGAGGGTTGAGGACATTGAAAAGCGGAAGGTAAAGCTGCACAAAAAACTCGAAGAAATTGTGCACAACGAAAGGTTTTCAGCAAGGTTTGCGAAGGCGAAAAAAGTGGGCGAAGTGCGGGAGTGGGGGCTTAGCGTTCTTGGCAGCCGCAGGCCCTGCAGCGGGCCTGGGTTTGTTCTTTGCGGGGATGCGGGGACTTTTGCAATGACCTTTAGCGGCGAAGGCGTGGGGCCCGCGATGCGCTCGGGAAAAATAGCAGCAAGGGCGATACTGCGCGCTTTTGTGAGGGGTGATTTCAGCGCCCGAAGCATGAAAGAATACGATGAAATGCTCTGGGAAGTCCTCAAGCCGGAAATGCAGGGTTTCGGGTTCCTCGAGTTCCTCATCCTGCATGAAAAGCTTTTCGACTTCGTTGCAAAAAAAGCAGGGGGGAACCCGAGCCTTGTTGAAATAAGCTCGAGGATGCAGCGCGACTATTCCGTGGCGAAAGAATTCCTCAGGCCCGGAACAATACTAAAGCTGCTCTTCAACTGAGCGCATTTTCCGCTTTTTGAAACATTATGTGGCTTGCGTGGGCACCAGCTCTTCCAATTTTTCTATTATGCTGGCGGCATCCGCAAGTTTTTCGTGCTCGCACTCGGAGCCTATTCCGGCCACGGTTTTGGATTTGCTGCCTATTGAAACCTCGAGGGTTTTGGTTGGCGCATCCGCAATGCATTGCCGAGTGTCTTCCTCTGTCAGGGTGAAGTAATTGCTGGAGAGTATGAACTCCGCAATTTCCCGCAGCTTTTGCTTATCCGCATCTGAAAGAATCCTTGTTTCAGTGGTTGTATTCCCATCATCGGTTTCGCTGTTATACGTGGATGTTTCTATTGTGACCCATCCGGAGCTCTCAATTGTCGTTGAAACAGTTTTGGGGTTCACCGCAAAGCCCGGCACGTCGGTTTTTTTTATCGTAATCTCGCTCGTGTTTGTATCAGCGCTTGCTTGCGGGCAGGGGGCGAACTGGCAGAACGGCGCCTGCCTTCCCACCCCGCTTCCGTCAGGGCAGAGCTTTGCCTCCTCCGTGCAGGCGACTCCTTCAATCTTTTTCCACCCCATTGCTTCCATTTTACCTGAATTCGAGGAATCCACGAGCACCGCTATCTCATCCCCTCGCGGGCAGGAGCATGACATGCACACAATCTCGCTCACTTGCCTTGAGGCATAATCGTAAGCAGTTATATCGTATTTGATTTCCAGCCAAGCTGAAACAACAGACTTTTCGCTTGAATGGTTAAATGTCTTTTCCATTGCCCCTTCAGGCAAATTGGAGTCTCTTTCCGCTAACCATTGTTCCCATTCGTTTGTCCCGCACTGCTTTGGCTCGAAGGAGAGCCATTTCTTTTCTCCAGAAGTACCCTGAGAATTGGCACTCTTAGTAACAATTAGTGTTGCTGTTTTTTCTTGCGGGTCTACTGAAACAAGCCTGATTTCATAGCCGTTGACATCAGCTCTGTCCCTTGTCCTCTCCCCAATATAGAGCTGCTGTTTTGAGCCGTCTAAATCAATTGTAAGATTTGCACCAAGTTCCCCTTCCCAGACGCACACAACCCCTTCCTTGCACCTCGAGTCTGCGATTGAATCAAGCGTGACTGTAATATAGGTTTTTGGATTGAGCCCTTCTGGATAGAGCCCTTGGTTTATTGCACTTTCTTTTTCATAGTATGTCTGAGGCTCCCCATAAGTAATTCTATTAGCGTCTACATAGACTTTTTCCTCCAGGCACCCGAATATGAATGCCGAGATTACCAGCAGGGCGATGATTTTTTTCATGCTAATATTGGGGTTGTTGCTTTTAAAGCACTTTTCCATATCGTTAGCAATTCCCCTAACCCCCGGTTTTGCCGATTCGGGGCCCTACTTCAAAAGGCTTGGCCGCTGCTTCAACAACCCAAAAACCCAGCACTTTAGGCCGGTAGGCTCTCATGCCTCGCCGCCGGCTTTGGGAGTATGATTTTGGTGGCGGTTATGCCGGCAAAGTATGCGGCTATCCCGCCAAGTCCTATCACTGCCCAGTCCTCGAACCCAAGCGCAACCGTGTTGAAAAGCCCTGAAACAGGCGTGTAGAGGACTGCAAGCTGGAGCCCGATTGAGAGCAAAAGCGCGCCCACCATCCACTTGTTGGAGAACATGCCCGTATTTTCCTGCTTCCTTATCACGACAATCCTTATGAACTCGTAGACCACGAGGCAGGTGAACACCATTGTCTGCGCAAGCGCAAGGCCTTTTGGAAGGTAATAAAAGAAAATTGCGAGAATTATTGCAGTAAGGCTGATGCCCACCACAAGGAAAAGTTTCCCGAGTTCCTTGCCTATTATCTCCTCATTCCTCTTGCGCGGGGGCTCCTTCATTATCCCCATCCTCGGCTCATCCGCCCCGAGCGCAAGCGCGGGCAGGCCGTCGGTCAGCAGGTTTATCCAGAGCAGCTGCACCGCGGTTATAGAAAGGTACCCTGCAAGCGAGGCAACGAACACTATCAAAACCTCCGCGATGTTGCACGAAACAAGGTAGTTCACGAACTTTTGTATGTTGTCGAAAACACCCCTTCCCTGCCTTATGGCTTCGATTATTGTCGCGAAATTGTCATCGAGGAGCACGATGTCGCTCGCTTCCTTCGAAACATCGCTGCCGCGGATGCCCATTGCAATTCCCACATCAGCCTGCTTTAGTGCGGGCGCGTCATTCACCCCATCGCCGGTCATGGCCACGCTGTGGCCTTTTTCCTTCAGCACTTTCAGCACCATGAATTTCTGCTGCGGGCTCACCCTCGCAAAAATGTCATATTCAAAAACAGCTTTGGCAAAACCGCTTTCGGAAAGCTTTGAAAGCTCCTTCCCGTCAATCACTTTGCCGGTAAACCCTATTTGTTCGCCTATTGCCTTTGCAGTAAGCAGGTTATCCCCCGTAAGGAGGACAATCCTTATGCCTGCCTCTTTTGCGGTTTTGATCGCGCCTGCAACCTCCGGCCTTGGCGGGTCTATCATCCCCTGCAGCCCGAGGAAAACGAGGTTTTTTTCGCAATCCACTTTTTGGTTCTTCATTTCCTTGTACGCAAACGCAAGGACCCGAAGTGCCTTTGAAGCCATTGTGTTGTTCGCTGCAAGTATTCCCCGTTTCTCTGCCGGCCCGAGCTTTTTTATCCTGCCGCCAGAAATTATGTGCGTGCAGGATTCGATTATCACTTCAGGTGCGCCTTTCGCGTAGGAAATTTGCTTTCCGCCCTTTTCCACAACAACCGTCATCCGCTTTGTCTCCGAGGAAAACGGCACCGCGCTCACCCTGCTCATCCCTTTTGCCGCAAACCCTGCCTTCAGTGCGCTAACGCAGAGGGCTATTTCAGTCGGGTCGCCGTTGAAATTTTCCCCGCCCTCCCCCTGCATTATCGTGTCATTGCATGCAATCCCGCAGAGCAAGAGTTCCTGCAGCTCCTCTGTGCCAGCCTTCTTTTTGCCGAGCATGAATTCGCCCTTGATGCCCCTTCCCGTGCCGGTAACGCTGTAAACTTTTCCGTTGCAAAAAACTTCCTGCACCGTCATGCTGTTTTCGGTAAGGGTCCCTGTCTTGTCCGTGCAGATGACATCAACCGAGCCGAGGTTCTCTATCACAGGCAACCTGCGCACAAGGCTGTTGCGCTTTAGCATCTTGCGCGTCGAAATCGCGAGCGAAATCGTGACAACCGCAGGAAGGCCTTCGGGGATTGCCGCAACCGCGACGCTTATCGAAATTATTATGGCGTCTATAAGGTCTGCTTCATGGAATCCCAGAAGTGTCACTCCGATGATGATTACCAGCGCAATTATGCCCACGCTTATTTTTTTGCTGAGCTCCCCTATTTCAGTGTGAAACCTAGTGGGCTCCTCCTCTATGCTCTCAAGTGTTGTTGCAATTTTCCCGACTTCGGTGTTTTTCCCTGTTTCGGCCACAACCGCTTTCGCGCTCCCGCGCACGAGCAGCGTGTTCATGAAAACCATGTTCTTCCTTTCAGGAAGGATTGCATCGCCGGCAAGCGTGTCAGGCTTTTTCCCGCTGGGCGCGCTCTCGCCCGTGAGTATGGACTCGTCAAAGCGCGATTCAGCCGATTCGAGTATGCGGCAATCCGCAGGGACTTTGGCGCCTTCGCGCAGGACTATAATGTCCCCCGGCACAAGCTCTTCTGAATTTATTTCAACAGCGAGGCCGTCCCTTATCACCAGCGCTTTGGGCGCGCCCATTTTTTTGAGCGCCGCAATGCTCCTCTCAGCGTTGTAGTTCTGGACAAAGCCGAAAATGCCGTTCGCGATCACGATTGCGAGTATGAGCAGGCCGTCGATGCCTTTTCCGAAGAGGAAGGAAACCAATGAGGCGAATATCAGTATGAGCACCAGCGGGCTTGTGAACTGCTCCAAAAGGAGAGCGAGCACCGAGATTTTTTTTCCGGATTCGATTGTATTCCTTCCGTACTTCGCAAGCCGCTCCAATGCTTCTTTGGAAGAGAGCCCTTTTTCAGGGTCAGAGCCAAGCTCCTTGAGCGCTTCTTTCCCGGAAAGTGAATGCCACTGGCCCATTTTCATGCCCCTTACCAAAGCTTGTTTCCCGTAAAATTAAGCGTTTCACGTATATATAGATGCGGTTATAAAAACCGCGCAGCAGAACCCTTTCATGCCAATCAAAATCCACAAGTCAGGTGAGCGCGGGTCTTCCGACCTTGGCTGGGTGCAGAGCAGGTTCAGCTTCAGCTTCGCGGATTATTACAATCCTGAAAGGATGGGCTTTGGGGCATTGCGCGTGCTCAATGATGACGTCATTTCCCCTGATTCAGGCTTCGATACGCACCCGCATTCCAACATGGAAATTGTCACAACCCCTCTCAAGGGCGAACTTGAGCACAAGGACAGCATGGGAAATAGCGGGACAATCCATGAAGGCGAGCTGCAGCGCATGTCGGCAGGGACTGGCATATTGCACTCGGAGCGCAACCCCTCAAAAACGGTTCCTGCGGAGCTTTTGCAGATATGGGTTCTCCCTAAGAAAATGAATATCACGCCTAGCTATGAACAGAAAAAGTTTTCCGAAAAAGAAATGCAAAATGTTTTGCTTACCGTTGTTTGCGGAGAAAAGAAAAAAGGCACGCTTTCGATAAACCAGGATGCGGTTTTCCTTCTCGGCTCCTTTTCCAAAGGAAGGGGTGCTCCGTACTCCGTTTCAGGGAAAAACAAGGGCGTATTCATTTTCGTCATTGAAGGCAAAGTGGAAGTTTTGGGGGAGGCGCTCTCCCGCAGGGATTGCGCTGAAATAAGGGGCGAGAAAAAAATAAAGCTGAATGCTATAGAAAAATCAAAAGTGCTTGTAATAGAAGTGCCGCTCCAATGAACTGTTTTTGAAATTTTTCTCCACCAAATAAAACCCTTTTTTCCAGCTTGGGCAAATCCTTATTAAGAAGGTCCAGTTCCATTTATGCATGCTTGCCGAAATGGAGCTTGTAACGCGGCTCGTTATTGCCGTAGTGATTGGCGCCCTCATAGGCTTTGAGAGGGAGAAGGACGGCAACCCCGCGGGCTTCCGCACGCATATTCTCATATGTGTCGGCGCAACACTTTTCACCATACTTTCATTTGAGTTCACCGGCGCGAGCGACCCTTCGAGAATCGCGGCGGGCATTGTCACAGGGATAGGTTTTCTCGGCGCTGGCGCGATTTTCAAGGAAGATGACAGGGTCAGGGGACTCACAACTGCTGCAGACCTCTGGGTTCTCGCCGCAATAGGGCTTGCGATAGGGATTGGCTATTATGCCGCCGCAATCGCGACGGCAATCATTGTGCTTGCCGCGCTCATCCTGAAGAGGATAAGGTTCGCAAAGCTCTGAAGAACGATAACCGCTTTTGCCTTTTTGGTGCCGGATTTCCCATATGCTCTTTTTCTCTAGCCACCAAGACTTGTTTTCTCCAACGGTTTCCCACTTGGTTTAAATTATCTTTTGCCCTGCATAGTTCATGCCTTCTTCTAGGGTTGAGAGCGCAAGGAAAGCTTTTTCTTCAAGCGACCCCGAAGCCTCGAAAAAAGTCCACAGCCACGAAGCCTTTGACAATGACCACCACAACGGCGGGGCGAGGGAATATGTCGGCGAAATGGTCTACGGCGCGCTCGACGGGATCGTGACCACTTTTGCTGTTGTCGCGGGCTCCGCGGGCGCTGGATTCGGCCCCGGGATTATAGTCGTGCTCGGTTTTGCGAACCTGCTCGCTGACGGCCTTTCGATGGCCGCAGGAGCCTACCTTTCAATGAAATCCGGCCAGTCATACTACAAGGCCGAGAGGGCCCGCGAGGAATGGGAAGTGGAAAATTACCCAGAAGGGGAGAGGGAGGAGATAAGGCAGATTTATTCCCGCAAGGGGTTTGCCGGAAAAAAGCTCGAAGCGCTGGTAGAACTAATCACTTCCAAAAAAAGCGTCTGGGTCGACACAATGATGTCCGAGGAGCTCGGCCTTGTGCCTGAACAGAAGAACCCTCTCAAGGCTGGACTCTTCACTTACCTCGCGTTCGTGGTTGCAGGGCTTGTACCGGTGCTGGTGTTCGTTGTTTCGCTCTTCAGCCCGCTCAAGGCGTCCATTGCATTCCCGCTCTCATTCCTGCTTACATTTGCAACCATTTTCCTGGTGGGTTCGCTGCGCTCGCTTGTGATTGCAAAAACATGGCTTGAGGCGGGGCTTGAGATGCTCCTCATAGGCGGCCTTACCGCGGTTATTTCCTATGGCATAGGCGCGTTCCTCGGAGGGCTCGTGCTTTAGCGGAAATCCCCGTATTCCTCGACGAGGCGCATCATGCGCTCCTCGTAACTCTCATCCTTCTTCCTTCCACCTTTCCTTTCCATCTGGACTTGGTCCATGAAAAACCACCTCGGACATATCTGTGCGCTGGGCAAGAAATAGTTTTGGGAGCGCCCGGTTCAGTGCCGGTGCGGGGCGGATTTTTGGCTTTGCTTTTTTTCGGGGCAAAGTCATATCAGCGATAGCACAAAGAGGATAGGGATTATGCTCAGCACCGTGCCTATGATGACCGAAGTCGCGGCGTTCTCCGGGTCCTTGGAAAATTTTTCATTTAGCACATAACTGTTCACTGCCGGAGGCATCACTGCAAGCAGCAGAATCACGGATGCGAGCACTCCTGTGATGTTGAAGAGTTTGACGAAGGCAAGGCCAGCTACCCCGCCCACGAGCAGCCTTGAAAAAACCGCAACCATTGGTACTTTCAGGCTCCCAATCTTCAATGTCGCAAGCCTTCCCCCGAGGGTGACAAGCGCAAGCGGGATTGTGGCCGAGCCTATGAGGCTTAGCGAATCGAGCGCGAGCTTTGGGAGCGGAAATGAGGCAAAGTTGAGCAGTATTCCGAACGAGATTGCATACACGAGCGGAAGCCTGAATATGCCCGCAATGCGCTCTTTCCAGTCGGTTGCCTTCTGCACGAGGAAAACACCAAGCGTGAAATTGAGCAGTGTTTCAACCGCGTCAAAAATAATCGCCTTCTGCAATCCCAGTTCACCAAGTGCGAAAAGGGCTATTGGGTAGCCAAGATAGCCAGAGTTCATGAACATCGCAGGGAGAAGCATGCCATTGTTTTTGTATTTTATGGCGCGGAACGCGAGGAACGCGAACAGCCCTGATATTAAAATTATGAAAATCGCGCCTCCGCCGAGCAAGAGCAATTCCCCGAACACCAATTTCTTCGAGTAAATGGAATAGAAAATGAGTGCAGGGCCGGTCAGGTACACCAAAATGTCTGCGCAGGATTTCTGGTCAAAGCCCACAAGCCTTTGGAATGCAAACCCGCACCCCATTATTATGAATGCAATCAGCAAAGGGTCGAAGAGCAAATCTTTCACCAGCCTTCCAGTTCAATTGCCTACGCAAAAATGAAAACTTCATTCCTTCAGTTTCCGGCGAGCCAGCCGATTATCTCATTTTCGAGGTTTGTGCCCCTGAACATGTTTGTCCCATGCCCCGCGCCCCTCAAGCCGAGGAATTCGGAGTTGGGTATCATCTCCTGCAATGCCTTCGAGGAGCCATAGGAATAATCATCCTCTTCACTTGCTACAATGAGGGTTTTCGCTTTCACCTCCGGAGCCCTGCTTTCGGTTTCAATACCCTTGTAATTGAGCCCCGTGGAGAGCAGCACAGCGTTTTGGATTGAAGAATCAGAAGCCGCGTAATTGAGCGCGGTGTTCGCGCCGATGCTAGAGCCCACAACAACCTTCAACGAAAAGCCCTGCTTTGCAAGGAAGTTTTTTGCCGCCTTTGCATCGAGCTCCATGTTGCGGAAATCGCTTTCGGAAAATGTGGCAAAGCCCCTTCGCAGGCCGTTCTGGTCAAGGCTCTCGCCGTGCCCGCGCAAATCTATTGCAAGCACGGTAAAATTGGCGTCATTTAGTTTTTTTGCAAAACCGCCGTAAGTCTCCTTGCCTGCCTGGAACTGGTGCATGAGCAAGACCGCGCTTTGCCCCCCTTTCCAGAAATTGCCCGCTATCCTGAACCCGTCCTGCGTCGTGAAAAAAACCTTTTCCGGCAAAATCCCGCCCCCCTTTCCTTCATCCGCTTGCGTGCCTGTGTTTTCATCTATTGTGCTTGTTCCTCTCCCGTTCCGATTTTCAGGATTCCCCATATTTTTGGCCAGCTTCCCCTCAACACCTTTGAAAGGTTCCTTTGCGGAGCATCCGGCGAGGAGCACTATTGCAAAAATAATTGCGATAACGGTTTTTTCCATCTTACGCACCGTACTTTTTCTTCACTTCCTCAAGCTTCCTGTCAATTTTCTTCTCGGACTCGAGCCTTTCGAGTCCCTCGAACTCGCGGTAATCGACAAACTTCATGTGCTCTACGAGTGCCGGGTGCACCTTTTTCACTTCGTCAAGCATTTTGAGCACAATCCTGCGGTAATCGGGGTGGCCCTGTATCGTAGAGCGCAGCTCTACGAGGTGGTAGAGCTCGCGCAGGTTGAGGTAATTGCTCCACCTTATCCTGTAGGCGAAAGGAACCACGAACTGCGCTTCCTTTTTCATGTCCGCAGACATTTTTCCGTAAGCGCCCGCCGCAAGCCCCATTTTTTCTGTGAACTCCTTTTCAATCCCTATTTCCCCCATTTCAGGCGGAGTGTCGAATCCGAGGTGCACGCCGAGGTCCTGCCTTTGCTGCGTGAGCGCCCTGTGCCTGTGCAAATCCCTGTAAGATGCGTAATTGCACACGAGGTCGAATTCATAGTACGCATGCTCGAACCCGCGCATTGGCTTGTGCCTTCTGTTCTGCCTCCTATCCAAATATTCATCAATCACTTTTTTCCTCTCATCCGCGCCCATGCCGGAAACTTTTTCCTTCACCTGCCCCATAGAGAGGTTGGTGAATGGGTAGAGGCAGGCGGCCGCGATTTTCTGTTCCGCGTCCCTGTCATAACCTGTAAGCACGACTTCTTCTCCCATCCCGGGCTTTTCTTCCGCGAAGATTTTTCCGGAAAGCGCCTCCATGCCCCTGCTTGTTTGCGAGATGAATTCTATGGTAGGGTCGCCGTATTTCCCCCGCGCCCTTTTCACGAATGAGGGGATTACCTTCATTAGCTCTTCGTGCATGGTGCCTGCAATGTCCCTTACTTCCTTGAGCTCGTGCGCGTACATTTTGGTGAGCAGGTATTCAAAGCTCCTGCCGTTCCCGAACAGCCCGACATTTGTGAGCGTTGATGCTGGCAAAAAGCCCCTCAAAATGTCGCACGCCTTTGCGCGCAGTGTTGAATTGTACGCCCTCTCGCTCTCCTCGCCTTTCGGGAACTTTTCAAAGAGCCACTTTTTTGTCGGTTCGATGAGTTTTGCGTAAGAATCAAAGAGCGAATCGCATGTTTCGATGTACAGGCCCGCGTGCTTCGAGCCCCTTATTTCCTCGCCGAGGTAGTACTGGTACCTGCCGCCCGCCTTTTCGTCGAAATAGACATAGCGCGTGCTCTTCTCGAGCGGCGAGATGCCTATGCGCGAATCTTCCAGCACTTTCGATGCGATGTTGCTGACGCGCTCGCATGCGATGTGCGCGCCGCCCAGCTCCGCGACGCTGTCATCGCCGTACCCCACAAGCACCCGGTCGTAGAACTCTTCCGCCTTCTGGGTTGCCACTATCTGGCTCTCGCCCATCCCCTCCGCCTGCCTCACAATCTGCTTGAAACCGCTCTTCTCGTCGAGGATGAATTCTTCCAAGAGGAGCCTTCGCAGGTTTTTGGCGCTCCTGCTATACCTAGAAAAAAGCGCCCCTTTGACAACCTCTGGCAGGTTGGTCAAAACAAAGATGTCCTTGTCAAGGTTCGAGCAGAACGGGCCAAGTATGCCCCTTTGCTCATCCGTAAAATTGTCCACGATAAACCCCTATTAGGATTAGGATTAATTCGGTTTTAAATTAAACGGTTCAAAAATAGTGTCTTTGTATACCAGCTTAACTTATTTCATTTTTTTCGAACTGGAGCCTTTTTCTTAAAACCAGTTGTCTTCATAAGTTTTCGGGAAGCTTCCACGACTTCCTTCAAGGAACGTAGGTTAAGGCGCGGCTTTGCAGGTTTTCCAAATGGAGATTGGCCCATTGAAGGCGGGTGCATCCCCATTCCGGCCGGCAATCTATTAACTCTTGAATATGGCACAACTTCACCTGGAAAGTAAACGATTTACAAGTATTTAAGGTTTTTCACTGCTCACGCTTGTTTCGGGGTAATGCCACTCCAATCTCTTTGCATGCCCCTTGTAATGCGTGAAGGGAGCCTGGTGTAAGTTTAAGCTTCTTGTCCTTAATCAGTTGTGCCAATGCAGTCGCTGCTTCAATTTTCACGAGGCGGTCAGGGTCGTTTATTGCAGCACCGAGAAGGACATTGCCAAGCTCCCTTACCATTCCCTTTTGCTTGAGTTTATTGGCTCGTCTTCCTAGTTCATTGGCCGCCGTAATCCTGTTTGCAACCCCCTCAACTTCACGATTCATCAACACAGTTGCGAGCCTTGCCCTTTCCCACCGCTTAGGCTTCCTCTTGAGAATATACTCGCTGCTAAATTCCCTGAACCTCTGTCTTGGCATTCATTTTCACTTCCAGTAATTCGGCGCTTCCTCAGTAATCGTGACATCGTGCGGGTGTGATTCCCGCAGGGCCGCGGGGGTTATCCTCATGATTTTGCTCCTTTTCTGCAGCTCGGGAATTGTCTCGCAGCCGGTAAGCCCCATGCCGGAGCGCACGCCGCCAATCAGCTGGTAGACGACTTCCGAAATCCTGCCCTTGAATGGCACCACGCCTTCAATCCCCTCGGGCACGAATTTCTTCTCCTCGCTGACATCAGCCTGGAAGTAGCGGTCTTTCGAACCCTGCATCATTGCGCCAACAGAGCCCATGCCGCGGTACTGCTTGAACTTGCGGTTGTTCATGTAAACGGTTTTTCCCGGGGTCTCATCGCAGCCCGCGAAAAGAGAGCCAATCATAACGCAGTTCGCGCCGCAGGCAAGCGCCTTTGTAATGTCACCCGAGTACTTCACCCCCCCGTCAGCAATTATGGGGATGTTTCCAGCCGCCTTTGCGCAGTCGATTATCGCGCTAACCTGCGGAACCCCGATGCCGGCTATGACGCGCGTTGTGCAGATTGAGCCCGGCCCGATGCCGACCTTGACCGCGTCCGCGCCTGCCTTTATGAGGGCCTTTGCCCCTTCCGCGGTTGCGACATTGCCAGCGATTATTTCAACATCAAAACCCTTCTTGTACCTCTTCACGGAATCAATGACGTTTTTGGAGTGGCCGTGCGAAGTGTCCACCACGATTGCATCCACTTCCTTTTCCACAAGGACCTTTACCCGGTAATCATCCTTCGGCCCTACCGCGGCGCCGACAATGAGCCTTCCTCGCGAATCCTTCAGCGCGTTCGGGTACTTCTGCCTGTTCTGGATGTCTGTAATAGTAATGAGGCCCTTGAGTGTCCCGTCCTTGTCAACAATGGGCAACTTTTCAATCCTGTTCTTGTGCAAAATGCTCTTCGCCTGGTCATAGGCGACCATTTTCTCGATGGTGATCATGTCCTTGCGCGGCGTCATTAATGTTGAAACCTTTTTGGACATGTCCTCCTCGAAGAGCAAATCCCTGTTAGTTACTATCCCAACGAGCTTGCCGCCGTCAACGATTGGGAAGCTGTTTATCCCGAACTCCTTTTTGAGCGAGCGTATTTTCGCGAGGTTGTCGCCGGAGGAAACAGTCACCGGGTTTGTGATAATCCAGAACTCGGCCCTTTTCACTTTTTCGACTTCGGCTGCCTGGTGCTCGGGAGTAAGGTTCTTATGTATAATCCCTATTCCGCCTTCCCTTGCCATCGCGCTCGCAGTGCCGTGCTCGGTCACGGTGTCCATGGCGGCGCTTAGGAGCGGTATATTGAGCGTTATTTTGGGGGTAAGAGCGGCCTTTAGTGAAACATCTTTTGGAAGGACTTCAGAAGGGCCGGGAACAAGCAGAACGTCGTCAAAAGTAAGCCCCATTTCCTGGGAAACCCTTTCCTTGCCCATAAACAATATCCGATTAACTGTTTTAAAAGGCTTACGGAGCCGGGTTTGGCGGTATCCATAATTACCTTCTCAATGCTTAGCGGCGCTTATTGAGGGTTTAAAAAAAAGCGGTTATTTGGGCGGGTGCCATTCGGTAATCCTTCCATTCTTGATGTCCTCAAGGCCCTTAGTAATTTTTGTCACGAGTGAGCGGTCCATGGTAGATGCCATTGTTTCCATATAGATTTACATAAGCATATTATTTTTAGGAAGTATAAAAACATAGCTTTGCCTTCAAAATGGGGATGGATTTTCCTGCCTTCTGGCGGACAGCACTCATTCGATTTCGAGTATCAGATACCCTGCCGAAACATTCGTGTTGTGCTTTCTGAGTTCCACTTTTTTGCCGGTAAAGCCCGAAAGCATCCCCGACAAGAGCCCCTTGTAATAAGTGTAATTTATTTCCGCGTAAGGCGGAAGCCATGGGAAGTACGATGCCTGCACCGCGAATTTCCCCTTTGACTGGGTTATCACGGTGTCGCCAAAGCCCAGCGCCGCCAAGAAATCCGGGATGAATGAGGAGTACTCGTTCCCTTTTTCCTGCGAGGCGATTTCCATGCCATGTTCGAACGCGGTTTCGGAGAGGATTTGCGCGACTTTTGGGTTTTTCATCGCTGCCATCTCGATTACGTAATGCAATTCAATTCCTGCAAAGAAGTACCGCTCGCCGTGGAAAGTGAGCCTGCTGTCCTGGAATCTGAAAATGCTCCCTTCTATGGCGTTTTTCAGCGAAGTTTTCGAATGCTGCAGCTGCCGGATTTTGTTCATTTCATTGTAGGTTGTGTCTATTTCGAACTGCGTTTTCGCCTCCGCACGCAGGAATGGGTATTTTTTTTGTTCGAGGTACTTTGCCGGGCCGCAGACAAGCCAGCACTTCGCACCCCTGTTCCCCGCGCATTCAATCTGCGTGCCCTCAACAGTTTCGTCCTGCATTATGTACTGCCACCCGCCCCCCAAGGCTCCCGCCGTGAGCATGTAGCCGAGCCCGTTTTTCCTGCACACAATGTGGTCTGCCATTTCAAGTTCAAGCGTCTTTTCCTTTATGTCATAGCGGCATTTCGGGGAGTTGCCCCATGTTGCGCCCATGAAGCCGATGAAAAATGGCACGAAGTCGTCAATCTCCTTTTCGTTGCTTATGCCAAGCCTTGGGATGTCGAAGGAGTGCGCATATGCGTGGCCGTGGTTTTTGCCTATCGAGTATGAAACCAGTTTCCCCTCATTTCCAAGCTCTTTTACGAGCCTTTCCTCGAATTGTGCGACCTGCTTTTCCGAAAGGAAGATGTCCCTCTGCCCTATGTCCTCGCCTTTCCCGTTTTTCGTGGTTAGAATAAAGCCCGGGACGTCGAACCTCACAAAGTTTGGCGCAAGTATGTTCTTGACAAACCACTGGACAACGTCTTTCTTCACATTCGATACCGCTTTCATAAACGCAAAACAATTTTCTTAAGGGCAGGAATCATCGCTCCGCCCCCTTCACAATCTTTTCCTTGAGCTTCGAGCTCTTGAAGACTTCGGGCTGGTATGCCTCGAGCCTGACGATCTTCGAGCGGATTCCCCTCTGCGCAAAAACTTTTCCAAGTTCCTCATCCGCCGGCCTCTGGTCATAGCCGAGGGCCACAATGCCAGGGTTGACTTTCTCGACGCTTCTAATCAAGTCGTCCTCTTCGCCAAGCAGGGCCTTGTCAACGAATTCCACGGCCCTTACGAGCGCGAGCCTTTCCTGCTGCGTATATACTGGCTTTGAACCCTTCGCTTTTTCGACGTTCGAATCCGTGGCGACAATGACAACAAGCCTCTTGCCGAGGCCTTTTGCCTGCCGCAGGTAGCTAATGTGCCCGGGGTGCAGGATGTCGAATGTGCCGAATGCGAGCACTGTTTTCATGATGAACACTAAACCACAATAAGCTTAATTTGGTTTGCCAAAAGAATTTGTTTACTCTTTTCGTCTCTTTCCGCGCGGCTTATTCTGAAAAACCTGGTCCTGCGTCCGCAATTCTCTCTCTAGGTTTGCCCTCTTCCAACGTTCCCCTATTTCACCACCAAAAAACTTTTTTGCTGCCTTGTCCACTATACCCCTGACCCATGCCTTTGTATCCCTTATGCCTGGGGTAAATTCATTCATTATTCGCAATGCCACATCCTGCCTTATATCTTGGGCAGCCTGTTCATTTCTAATTTTTTCATTGATTAGTGCCGTTATTCCGGGCAGCTCATTTTCTACAAATCTTGCAGCCTCCGTCTCGTGGGGGTTTTTTCCAGTGCGGAGGTTTTTCTTTTTGATTTTCCCCATTGTCGGATTTTTGAACTTTAGGCCTATTGAGCGCATTCCCAGCACTGCATGGTCATAAATTGCCCTCCTTGCTACAAGCATGACAAAGTGCTTCTCACTCATCAAATAAGGGCTGTAGCGTCGAAGGGCCATTTTGACAGCAGCATAAACCTTCCGGTGTATTTGTTCTTCTGCCGGTTTCCCCTTGAAGTCATCAAGCATTCCTTCAATTGCATCCCTGTTCTCTCCGATAATCCTTAGCTTTTCATGCTCGGGAATTTGCTTAACAGGCATTTCAAGGCTTTCAAATCTTATCCCTTTGGATCTCATGGCCCTTGTTGCCTCCTCTGTCCTGCACTTATAGAGCTGGCAAACATCTCTGACAAGATAGCCGCTGACTTTAAGCCGTTTCGTAATATCAAGTTCAGTCAACAGCGTATTTTCCAGGTCACTGACTATTTGCCTAATGGCAGGGTCATCAATTTGGGCGGCTTTTGGCACTTTTGTGTAGCGTGATAGCAAACCTATTCTAGTGAGCATATCTCTGGCTCTAATTAGTCTCGGATATGAAAACCCAAGCGCCTTTTTAGCATCGGAAATTGTGGCGCCCGGTTTGCTCTTGAAGAAACCTAGCACTACCTCCATTCTTTGTGCACCCCTTTGGGTTAATTTCCTCATAAAAACCAGTTTTCAGATAATATTGATTTTCCAAGTTGTATATAACCCCTTGGCTGGCGCCGGGGTTTTAAACCCCTTTTCACAATAATTTAAAAGGTTTTTATGGACTTGGATTCAAGGCTCTCGCTCATCCGCGAGGTAGGCGAGGAAATCATTGCAGAAGACGGCCTCCGGGCGCTGCTCTCCGCGAAGAAAAACCCGATTGCTTACGACGGCTTCGAGCCATCGGGAAAAATCCACATAGCGCAGGGGATTTTGCGCGCGATAAACGTCAACAAAATGACTAAAGCCGGGTGCAAATTCAAGCTCTTGGTGGCTGACTGGCACGCGTGGGCGAACAGCAAGCTCGGCGGCGACATGGAAAAAATCCAGAAAGCTGGGGAGTACATGATTGAAGTATGGAAAGCCACTGGAATGGATCTTGACAAGGTTGAATTCGTCTGGGCTTCGGATTTGGTCGTGGAGAAGGATTACTGGCCTAAAGTAATGAAGATTGCTCTGAACACCACGCTCAACCGCGCGATAAGGTGCTCGCAGATAATGGGGCGCAGGGAAACCGATACGCTGCAGAGCTCGCAGATTTTCTACCCGTGCATGCAGGCAGCTGACATTTTCCAGCTGGACGCTGACATAGCCCAGCTCGGCATGGACCAGCGCAAGGTGAACATGCTCGCCCGCGAAATCGCGGAGAAGCTCGGCTACAAGAAGCCCGTTGCCGTGCACCACCACATGCTCCTAGGCCTCTCACCAATTGAAACCTCGGCAGAAGGGATTGACCGCAAGATAGAGCTTAAAATGTCAAAATCAAGGCCGGATTCCGCCATTTTCATGACTGATTCGCAAGAAGAGGTTGGCCGCAAAATCAACAAGGCATTCTGCCCTGAAAAGCAGGCCGAGGGCAATCCGGTGCTCGAGTACTGCAGGCACATTGTTTTCGAAAAAACAAAGTCGCTCGATATTGAAAGGCCGGAGAAGTTCGGCGGGGACGTTTCGTTCGCATCCTATGCAGAACTCGAGTCCGCTTACTGCGCGGGAAAGCTCCACCCGATGGACTTGAAGGACGCCGCGGCGAAGCAGATCAACCTTCTCCTTGAACCTGTGAGAAAGCACTTCGAAAAGAACGCGAAGGCGAAGAAGCTGCTCGCGGAAATAAATTCTTTTTCGTAGCATGGGGTTGTGTGGATGCGCGAACCGAGGCAGAGGCCGCCTGGGTTATTGGGCAGGTTTTTAAGCCGGATGCAGAAGGCGCGCAAAATCCCCACTGAAGCGGAATTTCTCGAAAGCGACGCCCACCGGCTTTTTTCCGAGGGGTTCAGGGCGCTTGAATCAAAACAATATGGCCGTCTCGTGAGCCCGCAAGGGGAGCATGTAAAGGGTTTTGTTGACAGGATTCATGCAGACAATGAGTGGGCAAGGCTAATTGCCATCAGTGAGGGGATTGCAAGGCTTCCGCGCAAAAGGGTCACACCAAGCGAGCTGAGGAACACCTATGCAAGGAGAACAGCAGAGCAAATATTTTCAGAAAACTCTGTCCATGTCATGGGTTTTGATGAAGGCAGCAGAATCCCAGAGCCCCTGCCCAAAAAACCTCCGCTGGTAGACGGCTGTGTTGACCATGCGCATGCCGCGATAGCAGCCCTCGGAAGGCTCAACAGGAGGGCGATGTTTTTCAGGAAGCCCTCGCATTCCTTCGCGATTTTCCAGGCTGGGGGGAAATTTTTTGCAGTAGACCCGCACCGGCACTGGCAATATGGTTTCACGGGCAATGTAGTGAGGCCGCTTGATAGGCAGGAGTTCAACTTCATCATGAAAGGCAATTTCAAGCTCGGCCTTGATGCCGAAGACATTGGGCTCTCATACGACAATTTCTTTTGAACCCCGGATTCAAAATTTCCCAGGCAACCACAGACCGCCGAGTATATTAAGGACTTCAACTTTAGTTCGTTAAGTGATGCTATGCCTTACAGGCCTTTTCCGCATGTTCAAAATAGCAAGGCTTACCGCTCGCCGCTTGCTTATATAAGCAGTTTTGCTAGATTTGCCGCCAGAATGCGCAAAGCTGACCGTGCATTAACCGATTCCCAGCTCAACCGGCTCTGGCTTGAAAAAGAAGCGCACCTCGGGCTTGAAGGGGCGAAAAAGCATTTCAGGCAACTTTCCAGAAGGAATGCAAGGGCGCACGAGTTCAGGCTTCACATAAAAAAGTCAAAGAAAAAGCCGAGGCCGGCAAGGGCTCTCCAGGAACCTGTAGGAAAAAGGGCTCCTTTCCATAGTTCCATGCAGCCCAATTGGGTAGCCTCACGCTGGTCTTCAATGCGCGGGTCGGGGAAAAGAGACTCACTCTAATGCGCGCCTTCCAAATCTTTAAATACCCCTTTCCCCTATGTATAAGCGGTTTCCATGACGCTCTCAATCCTTCGAAACATTGTCGAAGCACAGTACAACAGGCCAAACCTTTTGCTCGCGCTCCTTTTCACGGCCCTGCCATCGATTCTTCTTTTGGCGGCCCAAACACTCTTCGGCTTCAATGCGGACATTGCCCAAACCGCGCTCGCTTTCGGAAAGGAAATAATCTACATAGCCCTCGCAGCGCTTTTGATGTATGTGCTCCTGATGGCTTTCAAGGGAAGCGCAGTGAAGGGGAAGTACCAATCCATCCTCTCCGCGCTTTCGGTGAATTACCTCGTGCTCTGTGTTTTTTCAATACTAATGATAATATTGGTGCTCATTGCAATACCCTCTTTTTTCAGCGCCCTCGCATCTTTCAAGGGCGCGAATTTGAACTTCAATGAAGTGTATGCCATTGTCTCGGTCCTCGACAAGCCGGCGGGCCAGGTGCTCTGGGTTGTGACGGCAATAATGGGCTTGCTTGGCCTTGCAGCTGTTTTTTGCGGGCTCTATGTAGTCTTCAAGATTGGCACCCTTACAAAAGAGACAACTGGCTTCTCTAACAGCGTTTTCACGGTAGTGTTCATAGTGCTCTCATTCCTGCTGAATGCCGCCATTTCTGGCGCGCTTGGCCTCTTCATTTAAGCCTGAATAACGCCGTTTTTAGCCGTTTTGGCCTTTTTCAGCAGGCCTTATTTCCCCCCAACCCAAGCTTTAAAAATCGTTTCGTAAAGGGCTAATATTAGGTTTTTTTGGGGGTTTTGAGGTTGAAATGCGCATGCCCTATGTGCAAGGAAGAAATCAAGGTCAGCAATGACAGTGATGAGGGCGATTTCGTGCGCTGCGAGGAGTGCAGGGAACTCCTGACACTTGAGGTAAAGAAGGGCAAGTTCAAGCTCGTAACCGACCAGGAAAAGAAGTACGAGGAAATGAAGGAGCTCGATGAGGAGTTCGACTCGGAAGACGAGGAATAGGGCAGCAGCTAGAGCTGCCTCGCTTTTCCTTCGAAAATAATAATTCCTTTCAATTGCCTATTTTCCCATACGGGCTGGCGGTTTCCTTCCTTGGTATCTATCTTCATCCTTTTTTGCGGGTATAGGGAAATTTGCCCCATCCTTTACCCCAAATCTTTTCCTCTCAAGGAAAGGCTTCTCTGATGGGCCTGTAGGTTTTTCCAGTTTAGGACGCATGCTTTTTGGCCACGGCATTTACAACACTAAATAGTGTTAACATTAACGGAATATATTAATTTGCCTGCTTAGTTTCTAAGTGATTTTTTGATAAAAGTCTACAACACACTTTCAAGAAAGCTTGAACCCCTCAAGCCCATAAAGATAGGCGAAGTTGGCATGTACGTCTGCGGCCCGACGGTCTACGGCCCCGGGCACATAGGCCATGCGCGCACTTACACCGCCTTTGACCTCATAAGGCGCTATCTCGAGCACAAGGGCCTGCGGGTCACTTATGCCGTGAACATCACCGACGTGCACGATGACATGATAAAGCAGGCCCAAAAGGAAGGCATCACGATTTTCCAGCTAGCGGACAAAAACATCCCCCTTTTCATGAAGGACTGGGACGAACTGGGCCTCAAGAGGCCTGACAGGATGCCGCGCGTCACAGAGCACATAAATGAAATAATAAACATGGTGAAGGCGCTGCAGGCTAAGGGCATTGCGTACGAGACCGGGGACGGGATTTACTTCGCGATTTCAAAGTTCAAGGGCTACGGAAAGCTAGGTAAAGTAAAGGTGAAAAAAAGCGTCACCGGCACGCGCGTGCAAACTGATAAGTATGAAAAGGACAACCCTATGGACTTCGCGCTCTGGAAAGCGGCAAAAGAGGGCGAGCCTTCGTGGGAGAGCCCATGGGGAAAGGGAAGGCCGGGCTGGCATATAGAGTGCAGCGCGATGAGCACGAAGTACTTCGGCCCGCAACTCGACATCCACGGCGGCGCCGCAGATTTGGTTTTCCCGCACCACGAAAACGAGATAGCCCAGAGCGAGGCTTGCACCGGCAAAAAGCCTTTCGTGAAATACTGGCTGCACGCGGGCTTTCTGAATGTCCGCGGGGAGAAGATGTCAAAGAGCCTCGGAAACTTCATCACAATACCGCAGCTGCTCGAAAAATTCGACCCGAAGGCGTTCCGCTATTTCATAGCGGGGCTGCATTACCGCTCGCGCATTGATTTCAACGACGAGGCAATCTGGCGCGCCGGGAAGAGCCTCGAAAAGTGGAACAATACGATACAGGAACTCCTATCAGTGCAGGGCTCGGAGGATAACAAGGAAATTGTAAAAATCATTGAAAAAGCCGCCAAGGGCTTTGAGGATTCGATGGATGATGACTTCAACCTCCCGAACGCATGGGCTTGCCTTTACGAGTTCCAGTCAAAAATGAATTCGCTCCTCTCTTCAAAAAATATTTCAAAAGCCGATGCGCAAAAGGCCCTCGATTTCCTCAAGGGGCTCAACGGGATTTTCGGATTTTTCGAATTCGAGAAAAAGCAGGCGGAAGAGCTCCCAAAAGAGCTGCTTGCGCTGATAGAGAAAAGGGAAGTTGCTAGAAAATCAAAGAATTTCACAGAAGCGGACAGGATAAGGCAGGAGATTCGGGCAAAAGGCCTCGAACTGCTCGACACCCCGGAAGGCGTCAAGTGGAAGAAAATTGAAGGCTGAACGAATTTCGGCTTCCTGCCGCTGCGCGAAGAAAAAACTGGAGAGGATGGAAACCGATGCTTGCAAACATTGCCCTCATCGCACTCGGCTTCATTTTGCTTTCAGTGAGCGCAAGGCTCGCCGTAAAAAAACTCATAAGGGTTTCGAGGCATTTCGCTGTCCCGGAATTTCTCACAAGTTTCCTTCTCGTCGGCACGCTTTCCATTTTTCCCGAGCTCTCAATCGCAATAAATTCCGCAATCCAGGGCTCTTCGAACTTCGGGCTCGGCATACTTTTCGGCTCGAACATCGCAGACCTCACGCTGGTAATAGGGCTTGTGGCAATAGTTTCCGGCGGAATGAAGCTCGATGATTACGCGATAAAAAAGGCGGGCCTTTTCATAGGCGCGGTCCTGCTCCCCGTGCTCCTTGTCCTCGACGGCTCGCTTTCAAGGTTTGACGGCGCAATACTGCTCGGTGCATTCCTGCTCTATGTTTTCAACATGGTCCTTGACAGGAAGGGCTGGCCGCACACCCATGCCATAAAGCAGCAGACCAATGTTCCTGTTGACCTGCTCGTGCTCGCATTATCGGTTTTCGTCCTCTTCTTTTCAGGGAGCATCGTCACGGATTCCGCGCTTGCGATAAGCAGCAGCCTCGCTGTCCCGGTTTTTTTCATCGGGACAATAATCGCCGTGGGCACCTGCCTGCCGGAGTTCACATTCGCGCTCAACGCCTCCAAATCAAGGCATTATGGGATTGGGTTCGGGGACATACTCGGCAATGTTTTCGCGGACTCGCTCGGAAGCATAGGGCTTATCGCTCTTGTAAACCCCGTTGTGCCGGAGTTCCCCTCTCTTGTGGCCTTTAGCGGGTTGCTGATGGTGCTTGCCATGCTTTCGGTGCTCTTCATAATCTCGAGGCACAAAAAGATTTCGAGGGAGCACGGTTTTGTGCTCGCATTGCTCTTCGCATTCTTCATCGCGGTGCAGGTTCTCGCGGAAATGGCGGTTAAGGGCGGCTGGAAGTTTTTTTAGCAAAACAATAAATACTGCGAAGCCCAATTGTTTGCTGGTGCATAATGGATGCTTGAAGGCGCGGTGCTCATTTTCCATTTGGGGATTATCCTCATCGCAGCCACCTTGCTAAATTTCATCGCAAAGCTCCTAAACCAGCCGCCCCTGCTCGCATACATTGCAGCAGGCATACTGATAGGGCCTCTTGGCTTGGGCTCTTATGGCCTGAGCCTTGCCGGAATCCCCCTCGGCGTAACCACCACCGAGGAGATTACCCTGCTCTCGGAGCTCGGGGTCGCGTTCCTTCTCTTCTCTGTCGGAATTGAATCCGATATCAGAAAGCTGCTCGAGTTCGGCAAGGTCGCAGTGATCGGCTCTGTGATGCAGGTCGGCCTCACAATACTTCTGGTGCTGCTCCGCAATTTCCCTGATTGTCTTCGCTCGCCTGTAAACCTGCTTGGCAATATTGAACGAAAGCTCTATGCCATAATCTGACTGGCTTTTGTGGGCTATAAGGAATTCGTAGGCGTTCTGGTATCTTGAAAACCCGCCACCGAGAAAGCTGGCGAGTTCCGGAAAATAGCTTGTGTCAGTATGTGCTTTGCGGCTGGGTATTTGCTTGAGGAACTTGTGGCAAATGGCATTGTGGTAATTAATCGCGGCATTGATGAACAAGTGGGCCGCTGTGTGGAATTTTTCTTCGCTGTATTCCCGTTCAGCGCTCTGGAAACGCTCGCTTGCAAGGTCAAGGTGCTGTTTGTATGTGCTCAACCCATTTTCCCCCCTTGATTATCCTGCCCCCATTTAGAATATTCAAAAGAAGCCGGTCCTTTTCTTTCCATCTGATGCGTATTTCTTTTTTCCCAAGAAAAATCGGCGAAAAGCGCACACCGGTCTTTTCAGTTGCGGCAACGAATTCTTCCATGGCCCTTTCGGTTATGGGATCGTCCTTGTTTTCCAGCCCTACCAGGACATCGAGGTCAGAGGCGTGAGAATAACCGCCTTTAATGCGCGAGCCGAACACCACTACGGCTTTAATTTTAGGGCTTTTCAGGATAGGCAGTGACTTGAGCTGGTCCAGCAATGGTTTTTGGAAGTTTTTGGTCTTCTCAAAGATTTTCTTAAGCTCTGGCAAAAGGTAGTATTTGGAGTTTATGGACACCAGCTTGTTTCTTCCCTGCTGCTTGGCCAAAACCAGCCCTTCTCCCTGCCATTGGGTTACAACCACCGAAACGGATGCCTTTGGCAAGTCAGCCAAACGGCCCAATTCCGACACAGAAAACGAGGCATTTGGCCTCTCCAGCAGCCTGGCCAACAGCCTGCTTTTTGATTTTGAATCAATTAACCTTAGCAGTATATCCATCAACGCCACCGTTAAATTAAACCGAACATATGTTCGTTTATACTTAACAGTTTAAAAACAGATTGAAGGGTACGGGGCGGCGTTTTTGCCGGTTCCCCAATTAAGTGTATTGCAACGCTAATGGCTTCTAATCAATCACCTTAAATATATCAATAATTACATTATGTTTTGGGCTTCAATGAACATACGGATGGCA
>CAYJWI010000015.1:0-30772 GCA_964373815.1 uncultured archaeon
TTCTCCTTCCTTCCATTCATTGTGAAGGAGTCTTTTTGCGCTTGCCGCACCGTGGTTTTCATGCCTTCAGCGACATTGAGGCCGGCCCCGGTCGAGCCGTTTGTGAAAATGACGAAAAAGCCTGTTATGTGGCCTGGGCTCTGTACTGAAATTTGCATGGATAGATTGGAAAAGAAAGTTCTAAAAATGGATTTTTGTGTTTGCGGAATGCTTATTTCTTCCTGCAAACTATCATCGCGTGCTCTTTCTCGAACGGCTCGAGGTCTATTATTTCGAGTATTTCTAATTCGTTCTCTAGCTTTTTCTTCTCCTCGCGTACGACCTTTTCAACCGAATCCGAGGAGCTTATGGAGCGCACCTTGAGAGAGAGGAAGCCGTAGCCTTCCATTTTGAGGTAGGCGCGCGAGTTTTTGAGGAAAATCTCGGCCTGGTTGCGCTGGCTAACGTCCTGGAAGAGCGCGTCGATTGAGTACCCGGCTATGTTTTCCTTGTATGTCATTGGCTGGTTTGCGTCCGAGAGTATGGGCACGAGGTTTTGCCTCTGCTCGCAGAGGTAGATGAATTTTCTCATGCTCCGCGCGCTTATGTCAACGCCGAAAATCGCGCCCGTCTTCCCGACGATGTCGCTTAGGTGTGAAATGGTGGTCCCTTCCGCTGCCCCCAAGTAAAGCACTTTCGAGCCTTCGCCTATGTGCAGGTCCTGCAGCCCTTTTTTTATCGCGGCGCCGACCTTTGACCTTGTTGGGTCCCACATGCGGTACTCTTTGCCTTCGCTGCTTATGCGCTGCTCGCTATAAACGCTCTTCCCTTCCACCATGTTCTGCGTGGCGATGCCTTGGCCTATTGCGAATACGCCGTCCATTATTTTGGTTACCTTGAAGGCCATTTCTTCCACGATTTTCCTTTTGAATATTTTTTAGCTGACTTTCTCCCACGCCGCTTTTTCAGTAGCCCTGCTTTTTTGGGAGGCCACATTTTCGTTTGTATTTATTTTTTAGCTGAATTTTTTCCTTTTGAATCCCGGGCCCTTGCCTGAAAAGTGCCCACCCTTCTCGCCGCCATGCCCACCGTGGCCGCCTTCCTTGCGGAAAGGTTTAGGGCCTTCCCTGCGGTCCCTCTCTTCGCCAAAGCGCCTTCCCCTTCCCTTGTTGCTCACAATTTCGCGCTTTGGCCCGAACTTTCTAGCATACCCAAAACCACTCGAGCCCTCCTCGCGCGGGGCGAATTTCCTTGCAAATCCTGAATGCGGCCTTGCTCCGCCGCGTCCTGCAAAGCTTCTTCCTTCGCTTTTGCCGAAATGCCCCCGTGGGCCCCTGCGGTTCCCCCTCTTCTCCCAGCTGCCCGCCCTTTCATGGCTGAAAGGCTGCCTAGTCTCGCCGTCCCTTCTCTGCGGCCTTTCTGCCGGTGCGTGCTCATCGCGGCCGGCGCCTTCGCTTACCATGGGGCTTCTTTTTTCAAAGCTTGGCCTATCCAGCCTGTCTTGGCCCCTCTCATCCCTCGCCCCGAAACCCCTTCCGCGTGACTCGGTGCGATAGCCCGCGCTGCCGTAGTATTCCCTTCTGCCAAAACCGCCCTCCTTTCTCGGATACCTTTCATTTGAGGGAAATGGCCGCCTTGGGCCTTCGCCTTCAAAGCTTCTTTGCGCAAATTCCCGGCGTGGGATTTCTTTCTGCGGTTTTTCAGGCTTCTTTTCCGCGCCGTGCAGCTGCTCCGCCCTCTTCTCGATGCTTTTCCTCAATCCTTCCGCGCTTTCCTTGCTTCCAAAGTAATCCATCTTTGCGGCGATTGCAAGTTTTGATGCGATTGTCCTTGCAAGCCTTCCCTTGTCCTCGTTTTTTGCCGCCTTTACAAGCGGGTGCTGGAACAAATAGCCGTACTTTGGCCCCTTTACCCCTTTCTTGAAGTGCATGAAGAGCGCCTTCTCCGCGCCTATCAGCTGCAATGCGGATGCGGGTATGAATGCGAGCCTCTTTTTGCTCCCGACTTTTGCGAGTATTTTCGCGCCTATTACCGGGCCTGCGAGTTCAGTGAAAGCGGGAAGCTCCTTTTTCATCGTGTCCTCGAGGTACTTGGAGAGGTGCTCCCTCTGCTCTCTCATGCCTGTGCAGTTCGTTGCAAGCAGCTTCATCTCCTTGAGGTCCTCGGAAGATACCTCCGAGCCCATGGAATTTTCTGATGCCTTGGAGATTTGCTCCGAGAGCTCCTCGTTTTGCAATACATCGTTGAGTTTTTTCGCGCTGAAATTATCCCTCTTCCCAAGGGTTGATACAAGCTTGAGGTAAGAATCGTTGTCCTTTACAATGTCGCTAAGTTCTGGGAAGTGCACCGCGTGCCATTCACGCAGCTGCTCGATGAGAAGGTTCGCTATCTGGTCAACGTCCTCTAGAAGCCCCACGGCTTTTGCTATGTGAACGTCCCGCTCCGAGTATTTCCGCTGCACCTTTTTCTTCGCGGAATCAATGAGCTTTTTGCGCATTTCCTCAATCCTGTCCATTGATTTTCCCCCCTATGGCTTTTTCGAGCTCCGAAATTTTTACCCTCTCCTGCTTCATGGAGTCGCGTTCCCTTAGCGTGACCGTATTGTCTTTCATGGTGTCGTAATCAATCGTGATGCACAAAGGCGTGCCGATGGAGTCCTGCCTGCTATACCTTCTCCCAATGCTCCCTGATTCATCGTAGACGCAGAGGAATTTTTCCTGCAGGCTCCTGTAAACCTCTTGCCCCTTCTCCGCAAGCCCGTCCTTTTTTACGAGGGGAAAAATTGCCGCGTGCACCGGCGCTATGCCGTGCCTGAACCGCAGTATCGTCCTCTTTTCATCCTCCTCCCTCTCCTCGTATGAGAGGTCGAGCAGGGCAAAGAGCGGCCTGTCAACGCCGAACGCAATCTCTATTACGTGCGGCGTCTCTTCCTTGCCTTCAAGTGTCCTTGCAATGAGCTTCTGGCCGCTGAACTTCGAGTGCTGCTTCAAGTCATAATCCGTCCTATCGCTTATCCCGCACACCTCGACCCAGCCGAAGCTGCGCAGTTTCACTTCAATATCCCAAGTATCATCCGAGTAAAACGCCCGCTCATCGGAGTGGTGCTGGCGCAGCCTTATGTTCCCTTTAGGCAGCCCGAATGCGAGGAACATTTTGTAAGCGAGGTTTAGGTGCCATGCGAATGCCTGGTTTTTGAGCAGCTTTTTCTGCACGGCTTCGCCGAGGGGGATTTCCTCCGGCTCCTTTGCGTCCTTTTGCATCTGCTCTGTCCAGAATGGGAGGATGCCTTTCTCCGCTTCGGGGAATTTTTCCCATTTTTCCTTCATTTCCCGAAACAAAAACGTTTGGGATTCCGCCTGCGTGAATTCACGGCTCCGCAAAAGGTGCTGGCGTGGGCTTATTTCGTTCCTGAATGCCTTTCCTATCTGGAAAACGCTGAAGGGCAGCTTGTCCCTGAAAAAATCCACGTAGTTCTTGAACGGAAGGTAAGTGGTGGTAGCGGTTTCGGGCCTGTTGTATGCCTCGGTGTTCGCGCCGATTGTCGTGCGCATCATGAGGCTGTGCCTCCCGATTTTCATTGCAAGCTTTTTCCCGGTGGGCGCCTTGATGTTTTTTTCCTTTATAGCCTTTAGCAGTTCCTCGTCCGAGAAGTGGTCAGCCTGCACCCCAGTGAGTTCCTCTATGAGCTTGTCCGCGCGGTAGGATTCCTTCCCATCTTCCGTGAGTATTACGGGGTCGTTGAAGCCGTCAAGATGCCCAGATGCCTTCCACACGATTGCGGGGGTCACGATTGGGTATTCCATTTCGTAAAAGCCCTCTTTGTTGAAGTGCTTTCTTATCACGGATTCGATGTTGTTCTTGAGCCTTTTTCCGAGCGGGCCGTATGAGTAGAAGCCTGAAATCCCGCCATAAATCTCTGGTTCCGGGCCGTAAACAAAGCCCTTTTCCCGCAGATAAGTGGTCAGGGTGTCTGAAAAAGCGTTCTTTTCTGCCATTAAGACTTATTTAAAGGCAAAGGAATTAAAACCGCTCTAACCAAATCTTCGTAGCCGAAAATAGCTGTTTTGCCACCGTAGCACAGGGGTAGTGCAGCCGCTTCGTAAGGACTCTAGGTTTCGAATGAGCGGCAGGTCGTGGGTTCAAATCCCATCGGTGGCTCTTCGTTATCCAATCTTTGGACTCCTATTTGCCTCTTTTTTCAGAGAGGTTTTTTGCCTGCATTCTCATTTTTGTTTCCCTTCTTGCGGCACTTCCCCGTTCCTTTACGAGTGCTTTTTTCCGTGCCCTGTCTCTTGCGAGTTTTAGCCTAGCAGTCAATCTTTGCTCCGGGCTTGTTTTGGAACGGACCATGGTTCTCCATCTGCTTTCGATTCTTCTTCCAAGTGGTGCTCTCATACTAAACCTCTTAGTTTGCCTTGTTAATAAACTTTGCCAGAATTTCCCTTATCAGCTCGTCGTTATTATTACCGGCTTTTCTTCCGATTTCCTCTGCCCGCTCGGGTCCTTGTATAGCACCCCGAGTTTGCAGTTCACTATTTCCCCCGGTCCAGTTCCTTCAGGCACCTGTATGGTGTAGGGTATTTTCTGGACTGCGCCCTGCTCGAGCGAGTCGAAGTGGTATTCGAGGCTTGCGCCTTCGAGCGAGAGCCAGCTCGTCCCAATTGAGTTGCATGATACCCTTGCGTCAAAATCCGTAAGGAGGGTTTCGCCGTCGTTCCTTACATCAATGAAATCCGTCCTTGCAGGATAAACCCCGGCAGATGCTTTCATGTCATACGCTTCGCTAAGCCCAGAAACCCTGATGCTTGATTTCACCTGCTGGACTTCTAGCAATAAATCCACTTTCTTTTCGAAAAACCCTGTCCTTGCATAGATTGCGCCGATGATTGACTCCGTCCTTGTTCCGTTGGGGAATGGGGTGTTAGCTGGTATGTTTATGATGAGAGTTCCTTCGGACTCGGATTCCGGGCCGACGTTGAAGACGTTTTCAGGGCTGAAAGTGAACCATTTTTCGGCCTCCTCTTTTGGCGTGAACTCGGCCGAAGTTATCGCAACTTCCACTTTCACGCCGCGAATGTCAAGCTTTGTGTCATTCTCGAGCTTGATTGGCTTGTCTGTGCTCTCGCCTGTCTTTATAGTGCCAAGGTCGAGTTTGCTCCTAGAACTGCCGATTGAAAACTTGAGCTTGTCAGAATCGAATTCAATGAGCGAGTACTTGCCCCCCACTTTCGCATCCGCGTTCTCAAGGCCCTCAATCCTGATCCCGCCCTGCTTGTTTGCCCCGATTTGTTTTCCTGACAAATCCGCCCCCACTTTCAGGGTGGCCTTGACCTGGTTTTCCCCGGGCGCTGCGATGAGCGGCTTTTCGTACTCAAGCTCCATTGCCCCTTTCGCATCCCCATCCAACAGGAGGTTTACTTCGGTTTCCTGCGCATCCTTGTTCACGAGCACGAGCTCGATTTCCTTTGTCTCGCCCGTTGCAAAGGAAGTGGGGAGATTTCCCCGCAGTTCAAGGTTCCTGTTTATCTCAAGCTTTTCTGTTATCGGCCCTGCGGAGGAGACGGCTATGCTTTTGCCGCGGATGCTGCGGAACCCGTTTGCCTGCACATCTATCTTGTAATCGCCTTTTTTGAGCCCGAGGGTTTCCCGGCTCTGCACGGTTTTGACTTCCTCGCCGGCCTCGTTTGTGACCTTTATTTGCGCATCGACTGTCTTGCCTTCGGTGTCTGTGATGTCAAATGAAACCTTCTGCACGCTGCCGATGAAAGTGTCATAGCCTGCCCAGATTATGCCGATTCCAACGAGCAGCGCAATGGCTATTGGCCACTTCTCCTTGAGTGTTCCGATAATCGAGCCGCCTATCTCCGAAGCCCTGCCCATCGCGTCCTCTTCATATAACTGCTCATCTTCGCCGTGGGGGGAGTCGTATTTGTCGTACATGCGAAACCATTAGATTGAAAGATATATTAAACGTTTTCGTGCCTTAATTGTACAATGAAGATAGCGCTTGTCTCCTCCGTTGACTCGGCCCTCGATGTCCTGCCGCCCGCCGCGAAAATCCTGCGCTCGCTAATAAAAGGCGTGCAGGTCTTGGAGAGGAATTCCCGCAGCACCCTTGACATTGTAAAGGATGTCTCGAGCCTCAAGGGCTTTGACATCGTTGCGGCAATACTTTACTACCCGGAAGAAAATGTTGAGGTGAAGGTGATGATGGAAAAGCTGGTCGAACTCGACCTCGAAGGGAAAGAGACATTGAAGTTTTTTGTGAAGGGTGATGATTTCGATGCCGAAAAGGAGGCTGAAAAAATCTCGGGCGCGATAATAGAGAAAATAATGGGGAAAAAGGGGCTTTCCCAAAAAAGCGGCAAGGCAAGCTACTCCAGCCTGTGAATTTCCCTTTCCGGCAAAAGAGGTTATTTCACCGCTTTTTTCTTTTTCGTGCCCTTGAGGAATTTCTCCTTCACTTTTTCGTGCTTCTCGAGCATTTTGTTCACAAGCCTTAGCTTGTCATTCTCCTCCTCAAGGTCTCCAACTTTCTTTTCCTTGGAGAAAGAGGTTTCCTGGAAGTGCTTTAGGAGAGAGGCCTTTTCGCGCAGCTCGTGCCTTAGCGATTCCATTTCCTTTGCGTGCCTGTCCTCGAGCGTGCTTTTCAGGCTGAGCTTTTCCTCCTGCAACCCGAACAGTTCCTTCGAGTAGGTGTTGCGCAGCTCGAGCGTTTCCTGCTCTATCTCCAGCAGGACCTTTTTCGCGTAATCCCTTTCCTTTTTCAGCAGGGTCATGAGTTCGAATGTTTTCCCGAGCATCTGCGACTGCATCTCCTCCGCGCCCGCAACCCCGGCCTCCAGCTCCTGTAGCTGCCTGTGCATTCCGGCAAGCGCTTCCTTCGTGTGCTCTGCGAGTTTTTTCGTGGTCGCGGTTTTTCCTTCGAGGTTTCTTGCGAGAAGGTTGAGCTGGTTCTCTATTTCTACCGCGGATTCCCTTTCCACAAGCCCCAAAAAAGTCTTGTTCCTCGCCTCCTCGTACTTGCGCTTCAAATCCTCTATTTCCTTCTCCTTTATTTCGAGCAAATCGAGAAGGTTCTTCTGCGGCCCCCGAGCCTGCATGAGCGGCTCGCGCTTGCGCTCGGCAAGCCTTATCCTTTCAGCGCCGTAGGCGCTCTTGAGCAAAGCCGAGAGGGTTTTCTGCTCCAAATCAGAGTAGAGCTCTGGCACCGTGATTGTTTCTGCAACGGAGTGGATGCTCTGGCTCTTGATTTTTTGTATGCGCGCCTGCTCCATTTCCTTGTTGCGCTTTAGAACCACAATGAGCTGGTTTAGCTCCTCGACCTGCTCCGATACGCTCTGTGCCTGCGGCGCGTGGTTTTTTTCAAGCTCGTTGCGCGAGAGCTGGAAGAGAGATTTTAGCTCCTGCAGGCCGGGTATCACATTTGAAAGGTTCATCACAAAAGAGTGCCTCGAATATGTCCCCCAAGCCTTTGCGGTCGCGAGTTCGCGCAGCTGCGATATCTGGCCATCTATCTTTGAGGACAATTCCCGGAGCTCTGCCATGGCTAGAATAGGGTTTGAAGTAGAATAAATACTTAGCTCTGTTGGGGCGTGATATTGTTTCTATTTCACTTGTAGCTTTTGTACCATTTCTCGTATTCTTTGTGGGTTGCAAAGCACCTCACTATGAAAAGGTCACCTGCTTCGAAGTTATATACGAACCTTGCCTGCCTTGTGACTTCCTCTACATAGAACGGCAGCCCGAAGCGCATGTGCCTCTGATGCGGCGATTCGAGTATTTTTTCAACGTGTTTTATGAACAGTTTTCTGGCTGAGTTGTCCATTTTTTCAAGGTCACTGAGTGCGTGTTCCGAATAAGCGAGTTTCATTCAATCACAGGCCAAGCTTTTTCTTTACCTGCGCATGGGTATAAACCCTTATTTTTCCGGACCTTATTTCCCCCATTTCAGCCGCTATGCCCTTGTTGACGAGCCTCACTTCCTCCTCGTCTATTATCCGCTCATAGGCCATCAGCGCCTGCCTGATGACTTCTGTCTGGCTGCCGGCATATCCCCTGTCTATAATCTTTTTCATGGTGGCTTCGTAAGGCGTCCCGAGCTTGATGTTCATAAAATCACCTACCTATTCTATGCACATTTAAGTATATAAATAATGCGTCTTTAATATAGTATTAAATGCGCATTGTATGCCCTCGCATTTTAAGGGTTTTTTGCCGCTCATTTTTTCGGGCGGCTTCCGAACATCCAGGACTCTGTTTTGCCAAACACTTTTTTTGCCTCGTTTTCCAAAACCGAAGCCACCACTTCAGGGGGCTGTGAAAAATAAGGCTTGAACTCGGACAGGCCCCTGCCCTGCAGTATTTTCCATTTGGAATATCCCCCCATATAAAGTGAGGGAAGCGCGAAAACGACCTTGCCGACCTTGAATTCCCGTATCATGAAAGAGCACATTGGGCAAGGTTCGCAATTTGTGTACAATGTGCAGCCTGAGAGGTCGTTTGTGCCAAGCAGCTCGTGTGCCTTGTTGAGGGCGGGGATTTCCGCGTGGTCATTTACCTTGTTTTCGGACTCATTAGAGGATTCTGCCAGGATTTTCCCGTCTTTTGTTATAATGCTGCCGAATGGCTTGTCCCCTTTTTCGAGCGACTCTTCAGATAGTTCAATGCACCTTCTGATGAATTTCCCGTCTTCCGGGTAAGCTTTTTTCAAAAATCCACGCCCTTCATCTGCCAATAAGACCTGGCAATAAAGATTTTAAGAATAAATAGTTTGCCATGCTCGGGGCACAGTATTGTTTTTATTTATTTTACGAATTCAACGTTTTCTATCCCGCTGAATTCCCTATCCCCTGTGAGGAAAATAAGGCTGTGTTCTTTTGCAGTGGCGTATCCTGCGCAGTCTATGAATGAAAAGCCCTTTTTCCTGTTTTCGAATTTGAAGTCCATGGCCTTCATGATTGCCTGCCCGCTTATCGGTATCGAGTAATTCTTGAATTTTTTGAACCAGTATGCGGCTATTTTGCGGTTCTGGTCCTTCAAAAGCCCGTAATACAATTCTCCCAGGTTAAGTATTGAGGTCACTATTTCTTCGTTTGAGAACCTAAGGTAGTTTTCGTTTTGCCCTATTATCTCGAAGAGCGCGTATGTATCAAAGAAGTATTTCATCCCCTCACTTCCCAAATTTATCTTCAAACTCCTCATCTATCTCTGCCATCAGCCGTGCAGCTTGGCCCCGGAGTTTTTGTTTTCCGAAAACATCCTTTACTTTAAGGGTTTTTATCGGGGATATTATAGCCCTCACCCTCTGCCTTGGGCGGAGTGACTCTCTTTCCAATGCCTCTTTTGGCACGATCAAACCCACTGAATTGCCCCACTTCTTGAGCTCTACTTCGCATTCTATCATCAAACCACCAGTATAGTTATACTGTATAACTTATTTAAGGTTATTGCTAATCCCCCATCCCCTTTTGGGCGGCGGTATTTGATGGCCTTGGCAAAACCCAAATAAAGGCATACCAAGCCTTTTCAGTGCCCGTGGTGCTGTCTACAAGCCCTCATGGGCGCTTCCCCTTATATACTTCCTTGCGCTTTATTGCATCCATGCGCATAATAGAGGACCGGGGAATTGTTTTCAAGGCAGAAAAGGAGCTTTTCGTGGACGCTTTCGGGATAAAGGAAAGCGCCGCGCTCATCACGCATGCGCATTCCGACCATGCAAGGCCGACACCCTCTAACGATTATTACCTTACGCCGCAGACCTCCTCGCTGATTGGGGCCCGGAAAAAAGGGCTCAAGTTGAATGAAATGCCTTTCGGGAAAAAATTCGAGGCGGAGGGCTTTTCATGCGAGTTCCACCCTTCAGGCCACATACTAGGCTCAGCCCAGATTGAAATCTGCAACGGCTCGCAGGCGGTGCTCACTTCGGATTTCAAGTTGCAGGACAGCATTCTGTTCAAGGGCGCTCAAATACTTCCTTCCGAAACGCTTGTGATTGAAACCACTTTCGGAAAGCCGGAGTATTCTTTCCCCAAGCGCGAGGATGTCTATGAGAAAATCGCAGAGTGGCTGCGCTCGGCGCTCGCGCAGAAAAAGTTCGTGGTGCTCGGCGGCTATAGCACGGGAAAGGCCCAGGAGCTCACAAAAATAGTGAACGAGTTTGTGCACGAGCGGCCGCTTGTGTACAAAAAGATTTTCGAGCAGAACAAAATCTACGAATCTCATGGTGTAAGGCTCGGCGATTACCTCTGCCTCGACCACAACCTTCACGAGGGCAGCATCCTCATAATGCCACCGCACCTAATAGACGACAACCTGCTCCTCGCCCTGCAGCACCAGATCGGCAGGAAGGTAGAGGCCGCTATTGCGACCGGCTGGAAGGGCTTTTCGCGCCACAAGACTTTCCCGCTCTCAGACCACGCGGATTTCGATTCCCTGATGAAGTATGTGGAGGAGAGTTCGCCGAAAAATGTCCTCACGACACATGGCTTCGAGCAGGAGTTCGCAAAAGCCGTGCACAGAAAGCTCGGCATTCCCGCAAAGCCGCTCTGCGCCGAAGGCCAGACCGGGCTCAACGAATTTTTTTCATGAGAACAAGTCCACCAACCCAACGCAAGCTTTCGCTTATATTTCATTGGCGGCAAACCAGAAGAGGCCAAAATATTTAGGCGCAGGTTCTTCATGGGCGCAGGAACTCTGCTATCGCTCTCTGTTCATCTGTTGTTACGCTGCCCCTGAAAGCCTCGAATAAAATCACAGCTTCCCTTATCCGTGATATCCTTTCGGCTTCTTCTTCAGTAGTTGCTTTACTCATCATCTTGTTGTGCAAAGCATCAAGCTCCCATTCAGTGTCCGCGGGATTCACCTTGCAGTGGTGGTAGATTGCAGTGAAAGTCCTCTCAAGCTCCTCCGGGGTCGGTTTTTGCCCGGGTTTTTTGCCAAAAATTTGCAGTGCAATGCCGGAAATCGCGTTTGCAGTGTTTTTCGGGAGCATGTCCACTTTCCTACCCAATTTACCCTTAATCCTGACAAATGCCCATTCCTTCGGGTTGTTGACCCCTGCTTTCTCGTAAGTTGACTCAGCCCTCCGCATCCTTGCTGCGGAGTGTGCCTCAAGAAGTTTGCCTGTGCCCAATGCACCGAGCGCAAGGCCTGCTCCAATTGCGAGTATCCCTACCGCTTTCCTCGTGCTTTGAGCCCTTGTGGGGCGCCTTTGATTCAGATGATGCATGCTGTTTCCAGATTAAATAAGCTTGAGGTGGTATAAAAGGCATTCTAACCTACTTTTTGAGCCCTGCCGCTTTTCCCAATCTATTTAATGCTTTTTGCCTGTTTCCCATATATTGGTGGATTTTTTTGTACAGGACACATACCTGCGGTGAGCTCGACTCGAAAATGGCCGGAAAGAAAGCAACCCTGGCTGGTTGGGTCGATACCCGAAGGGACCATGGCAGCCTCACTTTTGTCGATTTGCGCGACAGGTACGGCCTTGTCCAAGTGGTTCTGAACCCGGAAAAGCACAGGGAAGTGCACGAGGCTGGCAAAAAGCTCCGGCGCGAATTCGTGGTGCGCGTTGAAGGCCTTGTGAGGAAGAGGCCGAAGGGCACGGAGAACAAGGAGTGGAAGAGCGGGGAAATAGAGGTGGAGGCATCATCGCTCGAAGTCCTTTCCGCTTCGCAGCCGCTTCCGATCGAGATTTCAGACAAGGCGCAGTCCTCGGAGGAAATAAAACTGAAGTACCGCTACCTTGATTTGCGCAACAAGGAGCTGCAGCTAAACCTCGCGGCAAGGCACCGCATAACCAAAATCGTGCGCGACTTTTACGACGAAAACGGCTTTCTTGAAATCGAGACCCCCGTGCTCGCGAAAAGCACCCCTGAAGGCGCGCGCGACTACCTCGTCCCGAGCAGGGTGCACCCCGGAAAGTTCTTCGCTCTTCCGCAGAGCCCGCAGATTTTCAAGCAGCTCCTGATGGTCGCGGGGTTTGACAGGTATTTCCAGATTGCGCGCTGCTTCCGCGACGAGGATTTGAGGGCTGACAGGCAGCCCGAGTTCACGCAGATAGATGCCGAGATGAGTTTTGTGGACGAGGGGGATGTAATGGAGCTGCACGAGAAGCTGGTGCAGCGCATCTTCAAGGGCTTCATGGGCATAAGCCTCAAGCTGCCCTTTCCGCGCATGAGCTATGACGAAGCCGTTTCGCGCTACGGGCTGGACAGGCCGGACACGCGCTTCGGGCTAGAGCTCGCGGACCTTACCAAGATACTTTCGCAGAGCGATTTCAACGTCTTCAAGCAGGTGGCGAAAGACGGCGGAGTGGTAAAGGCAATCTGCGTGCAGGGAAAGGACTTTTCGCGCAGCGAGCTCAAGGGGCTCGAGGATTTCGTGAAAATCTACAAGGCAAAGGGCCTCGCCTCGCTCAAGGTTACCGGCAAGGCGCTTGAGGGCCAGACCGCGAAATTCATTCCAGAAAAGCTTTCTTCGGAGCTCGTAAAGGCGATGGGGGCAAAGGATGGCGACACAATCCTGATAGTGGCCGGCCCCGAAAAAGTGGCTAACGATTCGCTCGGTTTTTTGAGAAACCACCTCGCAGAAAAGCTCGGGCTCATAAAGAAGGGGGCGTGGAACTTTTTGTGGGTGACTTCCTTTCCGATGTTTGAGTGGAGCGAAGAGGAGCAGAAGATAAACGCGATGCACCACCCCTTCACTTCCCCGAAGATAGAGGATTTGCCGCTCATTGAAACCGAGCCGATAAAAATAAGGGCGAAGGCTTACGATTTGGTGCTCAACGGTATTGAAATCGGCGGCGGGAGCATAAGGATACATTCCCCGCAGGTGCAATCGCGTGTCTTCAGGGCGCTTGGGATTTCGGAGGAGGCCGCGAAGGAGAAGTTCGGGTTCATGCTAGAGGCGTTCACTTACGGCGCGCCGCCGCACGGCGGGCTCGCTTTCGGGCTTGACAGATTGGTGATGCTCATGGTGGGCGCGCCGAGCATACGCGAAGTGATAGCATTCCCAAAGAACAAGGCCGCGGTTTCGCTGATGGACGGCTCGCCCAGCCCGGTTGATGAGAAGCAGCTAAAGGAGCTGCGCATAAAATTCGATTTGCAGAAGTGATTGCATGCCAAAGCCGAAGGTTGACCGCGAACTCCTGCTCAAGGTCGCCGCAAACGCAAGGCTGACCCTTTCCAAAAAGGAAGTGAAGAAGTTCCTCCCGCAGTTCGAGGCAGTCCTCGGGTCTTTCTCGAAACTGGACAAGCTTGACGTTTCAAATGAAAAGCCTTCCTTCCAGCCCATGCCGGTGAAGAATGTTTTCCGCAAGGATGTTGCAGGAAAATGCCTCTCGCAGGAAGAGGCCCTCTCTAACACGAAGCACAAGAAGGACGGGTACTTCAAGGGGCCGAGGGTGCTGTAAATGGCTGGGGAAAAAACCCTTTCAGCTTCCGAGTTCGTGAAGGAAGTGCAGGCAGGGAATGTTTCAGTGCTCGAGCACGCTTCCAAAATCTGCGCCGAGATTGAAAAGAAGAACAAGAAGTACAACCACTTCAACTTATTTGACAAAAACTTTTTCCTTGAACAGGCCCGCACACTCGAAAAAGAAGTGAAAAAAGGCCGCAAGGGAAAGCTCCTCGGGGTCCCCGTAAGCGTCAAGGACTGCATTTGCGTGAAAGGGGTTGAATCCCGCGCTGGCTCGAAAATCCTCGAAGGCTACAAGCCTGTCTTTGACGCGACCTGCGTGAGAAAGGCGAAGGATGAAGGGGCGATAATCCTCGGCAAGACAGTGCAGGACGAGTTCGGCTTCGGCACGTTTTCCACTAACGTCACCGCTGGAAAAATCCCGCTCAATCCGCTTGATGGGCAGAGGAGCTGCGGCGGAAGCTCCGGCGGCGCCGCTGGTTTCACAGCCCTCACTGAATTTACCCACATCGCATTGGGGGAAAGCACAGGGGGGAGCATCGCCTGCCCCGCGTCTTTCTGCGGGGTTTCATCAATCACTCCCACTTACGGGCTTGTTTCGCGGTATGGGCTCATGGATTACGCGAACTCCCTCGACAAAATCGGGGCCATAGGGAAAACGATGCAGGACGCATCCCTTCTCCTTGGGGTGATTGCCGGAAATGATGAAAAGGACAGCACTTCTATCGACTCAAAGCCACTGAGGGAGGAAAACGTGAAAGGCCTCAAAATCGGCGTTCCGAAAGAGCTCCTCGATTCAATTGAAAATAAAAAACTGAAGGAAACGGTGCTCAAAAAAATCGGGCAGGCGGAATCCCTCGGCGCGAAAATCTCCGAAGTGAGCCTTCCGCTCAACACCGAATACGGGCTCTCCACTTATTACCTTATTGCGGTCAGCGAGGCCTCCACCAACCTCGCGAAGTATTGCGGCATGCGCTACGGCTTCGAGAAAAAGCTCGAAGGGAATTTCAATGAGTATTTTTCCTCCGTGCGCTCGGAAGCATTCGGCGAAGAGGCGAAGAGAAGGATTCTCCTGGGGACTTTTGCGAGGATGTCCGGGTTCAGGGACGCGTATTACCTGCGCGCAATGAAGGCGCGCACCCTGCTCATAAATGAATTCAGGAAGGTTTTTTCAAAGGCGGATTTGCTCGCATTCCCCGCGATGCCGGTTGTTGCACCGAAATTCTCGGAGATTGAGAAGCTCACCCCGCTTGAAAATTATTCTATGGACTTGTGCACTGTTCCAGCGAACCTCGCCGGCCTGCCGCACGCGACAATAAATGCCGGCGAAGTAGGCGGGCTGCCTGCGGGGCTGATGGTTGCCGGAAACCACCTTGAGGACTCGAAAGTCATTTCTTTCGCGCAGGCCCTGGAGGGGCTCAAATGAAAGAACTTTTTGTTGCGGAGAAAGCCTGCCTCGAGGCCGGAAAAATCGCGCTCAAGTATTTCCAAAAAGAGTTCACAATACGGCACAAGGGCGAGAAGAACATAGTAACGCAGGCCGATGTTGAGTGCGAGAGGGAAATAAAGGAACTTATTTCAAAAAAATTCCCTTCTCACGCATTCATAGGCGAAGAGGAGGGCCCTTCTGGCGATTCCGAAAACGTCTGGGTGATAGACCCGATTGATGGCACCACGAATTTCGCGCACGGGGTCGACCAGTTCGCGCACTCTGTCGCCTTCACAAAAAGAGGCAAAGTGCTATGCGGCGCTGTCTACAACCCGGTGCAGAAAAAATTGTTCACCGCCTGCGCGGGGAAAGGCGCCTACCTGAACGGGAAAAAAATCCACGTTTCAAAAGTTTCGAGGCTCATCGATTCCCTGCTCGTTAGCGGCTTTCCTTACGATGTCCCGGACCTCGAGGAGAAGACTTTCTCATCCATGCGGGCCCTGCGGCCAAAGTGCCAGGACATTCGCAGGTTCGGCTCCGCCTCGCTTGACACCTGCTATGTCGGCCAGGGGATTTGCGAGGCATTTTTCGAGTACAGGCTCAATTCCTGGGACATTGCAGCAGCAATGCTCGTTGCAAGGGAAGCCGGCGGAAAAGTAACTGACATAAACGGCAAAGAGGCGCACCTAAACTCTGGCCACTTCCTTGCCTCCAACGGCTTGCTGCACGATGAGATACTTGGCTATTTGGAGAGGGTGTGATTAGTTATCTGCGATTTTCCAGAATGCATTAAAGTATTTTTCAAAGCTTTTTACCGTTTCATTGTTTTCTATTAGAAATGCTACTGGTTCCTTGCCCCAGATGGTTATGAAAGTCTTGTTTTTGTAGAAAACTATCTCCATGTCAGTGAAAAGGTAATCTGGCAAGTATCTTATTTCGGAGTTCAGAAGGGTTGTCCTCACGAGGTTGCTTTTAGTGTTGTGGTTTGCCAGCTGGCTCAAAGAATTGGAAGTCTTGCGCGTCCAAGATTAAAATATACCTCGAAGGACATGTGATGTTGCTTAGCTTATTTTCAATATAACCGCCTCCAGCAAGGAATTTTTTCTAAGGACTCTGCTTTTCTCGGCTTAAACATTTTCCCTTTCAGGGCCGGCTGCGCCTAAATGTTTAATGCCTCCAAAAGCAGCAGAGCCGTCCACGAAAAAATTCAACCCTTTGGAGGTGGTTGGCTCATGAAAATCGAAAATATTCAACTCCCAAGCAGAAGGGAGATGCTAAATGCAATGCTCTCCTACGAACAGGGAGAGGAACTCACAGACAGGGAACTGTGGATTCTCGAAGAGTTCGGAGGCGATGAATGATGCGTCGCCTCTTTTCTTTAGGTTCGCACCGGCAGTGCACTCCCTCGAAAGAGCAATATATTGTCGAGAACAACTTTAGTGAGGGCGGGAAATTGTATTTTTTGAACCTATCAGATTTTCCTGAAGATACTTGCATTCTTCTTGAAGAAAATACGAGGGAAACTATATTTTCAAAATTGGAAGAAAAGTATGGCTCTCTCGGAAAAGCCAGAAAAGAGCTCAGTATTTCTGGAAGCAGCTTATATTCGTGGAAAAATGGTTTTGAATTGAAAAAACACGGAAAAGTAAATAGATTCATTCCGCTTAATAGCCTCAAAAAGGTTTGTTGTGCAATTGATTTGCAGGTAAATTCCCTGCAAAACCAAGTTGAAGAAATTAAGGCTAATTCGAGAGCCGGGGTAATAAGGGGGCCGCAACTGCCTCTGAAGATAATTCCTGGAACGTTTGCAGTTTTGGGGTATTTTTTATCTGACGGTTACGGTGGAGAAAGAGGAAATGCAAGCTATGTGAGCAAAAGCCCTGAAGCAAGGGATAATTTCATTGCAAAGCTGAAAGCCTCTTTCGGGGACGCGGATTATTTGATTTTGGAAAAACACTGGAGAGTAATAGTTGCCAAAATCGTGCCAAAAATACTTAAGAAATATTTCCAAATCCCTGATTTCAGGACCGGAAAAGTCATTTTCCCCGAAAGTATGTTTGACTACCAGAAACCTTGCCTGATTGAGTTACTTAAAGCCATGATAATTGATGAGGGAAGAATCAATGATAACGGGATAGCTATTGAGTATTCGCCAAAGTCCTGCCTGACAGAAGTTGCTAAACGCTTATGCAAAATACTTGGATATAACATTCAGAATTACAAACACGCCGCAATAATTTCGCCAAAAAGTTTTCCTCAAGTCAAAGAAGATATGGGTGATTTCGTAATTCCTTCGAAACAAGCTGACTTCACAAAGTATTTCAAGAAAAATAAAAGAGGATGGTACAATCAGGCAAGCGGAGTTACGAGAACGCAAATTCTTGAATTGTTATCAAAAAGAAACTATTCTATCAAGGGGCTTGGAGCTGAATTGAATATTGGAACTGGCGCAGTAAGAGACCAAGTGGTAGGCTATACTTCAAAAGGGGCAAGAGTGAAGGGACTACTTGAATCTGGAATTATTGAGGTTAAACCAATTGGATGGAGAACAACACGCATTTTTGGCATAAAAAGCTAATTAAATCCAATCGACCAATAGTGGTTCTATGGGCGAATTCATATGCGGATTTGAGTTGCATCTGCCTCTGGACTGCGAAAGCAAGCTATTTTGCAGCTGCCCAATAGTCTCAAAGGATGCGGAACCAAACACTGCAATCTGCCCAATTTGTTTGGGACACCCAGGCAGCAAACCAGTTCTCAACAAAAAGGCAGTTGATTATGCCATTAAGCTCGCCCTTGCGCTGAATTGCAGGATTGAAAAAGAAATAGTCTTTTCAAGAAAAACATACTTCTATCCAGACCTTGCCAAGAATTTCCAGATAAGCCAGTATGATGCCCCTCTGGGAAATAGCGGAGCGCTGACTCTTGACAGCGGGAAAAAAATCAGGATTAGAAGGGTTCATCTCGAGGAAGACCCTGGAGCGCTGGTTCACGAGGCGGGGATGCATGGCTCAATGTATGTGCTGGTTGATTACAATAGGTCCGGCGTCCCTCTCTGTGAAGTGGTAACGGAACCTGACATTTCATCAAAAGAAGAGGCAAAGGAATTTCTCGACAAACTGAACCTGATTGTGGGCTATCTCGGGATTTTCGATTCTGGCAAGTTTGTAATAAAGGCGGACACAAACATCTCAATTAATGGCGGAGAAAGAGTTGAAGTGAAGAATGTCACAGGGACAAAGAACGCAGAGCTTGTATTGCAGCATGAATTAGAAAGGCAGAGGGCAGTGCTTGGCGAAGGCAGAAAAATTGAAATGGAAACCCGCGGCTTTGATGAAGCAAGCGGAACAACTTACACTTTGAGGAAAAAGGAGACCGAAGAGGACTATGGGTTCATTGTGGATGCCGATTTGGTCCCCACGCAAATTGATGAAAAATGGCTGGAATCAATCCGGAAGAGAATCCCTGAAATGCCTGAAGAAAAGGCGAAGCATTTCATGAAGGAGTTCGGGCTGACAGCATATGATGCGAAAGTGCTTGCCGGCAACAGGGGGATTGCGGAAATATTTGCCGAAGCCGCGAAAGTTGAGGCGCATATTGCCGCGGGGATAGTTTCCAGGGAGCTGCTCGGGATACTGAATTACAACAGGCTCCGCCTCGAAGACACTGAAATTGATGCCGCTGGCATTTCCGGGCTAGTTAAGCTGATTAAGGACGGAAAGGTCAGCGGCAGGAACGCTAAGGAATCGCTCATAAAGTACGCCCTCGAGGGCATCGCCCCAAAGGAGTTCCTGGAAAAGAACAAGCTGCTTATCGATGCTGCCGGGGCGGATGTCGAGAAAGCGGTGCGCGAAGTTGTCTCACAGAACAAGGCAGCCTTCGATGAGTTCAAGGCAGGCAAGGAGAAATCCCTCAATTTCCTCATAGGGCTTGTGATGAGGCGGCTCAAGGGAAAGGCGGATGCGCGGCGCGTGCAGGAAATCCTCGAAGGCCTCAAGTGAATCGCGTTCTTTTATTTTTTCCGAGCCCTTGGCTTTATTACCCGGCTTCTACAAAGAGGTTGAAGAACTCGCTTTCGTATTGCTGGGCGATTTTCCCGTCCTCGATGAAAACGAGGTTTTCCTTGTTGTGGGTATCGGCGTTCGATGTCCAGTTGTAAGAGCCGGTGATTACAAGCGAATTGTCTATGATTGCGAACTTGTCGTGCAGGGTCTCGCCCGAACCCATTATCCTCACTTCCGCCCCCTTCCCTTCGAGTTCTTTTAGCTGGGAATACTTGGACTGCGCCTGCAGGTAATCCGCGACAACCCTCACTTCGACTTTCCTCTTCTCGGCATCCTCGAGCGCATCGGCAATGCCCTTCGAGGTGAATGAGTACATCGCAATGTCGATGTTCTCCTGCGCGCTCTCGATTGCCGCAACCACCCTTTGCGAACATTGGTCGCGCGGGCAAAAATATGCCTGCACCTTCGTTCTCTCTACTACTGTTGTGGTGGCTGCTGTTGCTGCCGTGCCTGTAAAACCTGCCTGCTGCCCCGTGCACCCTAGCAGGAGGAAAAGAATCCCAAGAATCGTCAATAAACGAACTAATTCCATGTATTTTTATTGCTCCGCAAAAAGCTTAAATTTGCCTTTTTTGGGTTTTTTTGGCGTTTTGCAGGGGTTTTGGCGTTGTTGTACCTGCTTTGATTCATAAATGTGACTATTGCCACTATATTGTATTTATAGTTTTAAAACAGCAGGGTTAAATTTAAATAATGATTTGTATTTAGTTATGGTATATGTTTGTTTCGAGGGATGCTGAATCCGATTTCAAAAAGCTGGATTCGCTTTATGCAATCGTGGCTGTTGTCGGGCCAAGGCAGGCCGGCAAGACAACTTTTCTGCGGGAGCAGATGGCAAAAGGCATTGAAGTCGCTTATGTAAGCCTTGATGACCAGAGCGCCAAATCATTGTTTGACAGTGATGTCAAAAAATTCGAGCAACAGTACATGGCAAAAGGCAGGACAACAATAATAGACGAAGCACAGTATGGAAAAGAGGCCGGAATAAAGCTCAAATACCTCGCGGACAGTGGCCACAAGCTTTGGGTAAGCGCATCCTCAAAAGCCCTTCTTGAGGCCAATGTGCTATCTTATCTTGTCGGAAGGGTTGGCATTCTGTCGCTTTACAATTTCAGCCTGCGCGAGTTTCTTTCCGCGAAAGGCCAGAAGTCCTATGTTGGGAGCATCCTTGAGCGGCACGTATGGGAACATACGGTTTACGGCGGCTACCCTGCCGCTGTACTGGCCGAATCACCGGAAGACAAGAAGACGATACTAAAGAACCTTTTCACCACGGCCCTGCTCAAGGACGCCTTCCTCTCATTCAGGATTGAAGACCAGGAAAAGCTTGAGAGGCTCGCCAAATACCTTGCCGCAAACATCGGCGCAGAGGTAAACTACGGTTCAATCTCGAATAAGCTCGCCATGAGCACGCCAACCCTGCACAAGTACATGGACGCGCTCGAAAAAAGCTACCTCATTGCAAGGGTGAGGCCGTACTTCACGAACAAGGGGCTCGAGCTTGTCAAGCAGCCAAAGATTTACTTCACCGACACGGGCATGAGAAATGCAGTAATGGACGCTTTTCCACAGGAACTCGATGGCAAGGGGAAAATCTTCGAAAACTATGTGCTCAATGAAATCCAGAAGGCGGGCTTCACCCCAAATTACTGGAAAAGCAAGAGCAAGGCAGAGGTTGACTTCATTGTGCAAAGAGAAGGGGCGATTATTCCGGTTGAAGTGAAGCTCCAGTCCGAAGGGAAAATCGGGCGAAGCCTGAGGTCATTCATAGAAAAGTACAGTCCAAAAAAGGCGCTAATCGTAATCTACAAAGGCGAAAAGGAAAAAACTGCAATCAACGGCTGTGAGGTGCTCACAATAACGGCGGACGAACTGCCGGGGCAGCTGAAATAACAGGCGCCTGCCAGAGGCTAAAGGAATTCGGAAAGGGCTATTTGCATTATAGGGAAATTGTTTGATGGGAAAAATAATACGCTAAATTCATCACATTTTCAATAAGGCCTAGGAAACTGATACTTTTATATACATCTATAGCCATTATATGTGCCATATGTCAAAATTCACTACAATCCAAATGACCCCTGAAACAAGGGAAAAGCTCAAGGCCCTTGGAAAAAAGGGCGAAAGCTACGAGGGCATAATACTCGCGCTAATTGCCCAAAATAAGGCAAAAAACCCTAAAACCGCACAACATCTAGACGGATTATAGGCCTTGTACCAAAACTCATTTATAAATGCGGGGCGGCATTGAGTATAGAAAGGAACTGGGGGCAATGCTTCACCTCATCCTCCCTCTTTGTTCCTTTTTTCTACTTTTTGGTTCTCATACTAAAGAGTTGTTTTGCATGAAAAAACTTTTGGCCCTGCCCCCATTCCCATTCCTTGCCGGCGGCGCTTTCGCGCAGGCCAATGTTTGGGATGCGCTAAGGCCGGCAACCGACTTCGCGGTCTCGATTGATGTCCCAGTGAAGATAGTGGTTTTCCTTCTCGCGCTCTCAATATTTCTCATTTCCGCGCTAGCGTACAGGAAATCCAAATCCAAGCGCATGCTGCTGGTTTCTTTCGCTTTTTTCCTCTTCAGCCTCAAGTGGCTCGTAAAGCTCGTGGACATTTTTTATTCCCCCGGAAGCTTTCTTTCGGATTCCTCGCAGAACGTCTTCGAGCTCGGGATAATGGCATCGCTTCTCATTGCGCTTTTTTACAAGAAGTCCTGGAAGCCCGCGGGAATTGATTCCTGAGAATTGTGGTGAACGATGGATGACAATTTAGAGGAAGCGCTAAAGCTTGGCATAAGGAAAAAGATTTACGGCACGATTAAGAGGAACCCTGGGCTGCACTTCCGCGAACTCCAGCGCAGGGTTGGCATCGCAACAGGCGCACTGCAATACCACACAGATTACCTTGCAAAGAGGCATCTCGTAAAAACCGAGCGCGAGACAAAGTTCATCCGCTACTACCTTGTGAGGCAGGATTTCACCGAAACCGCCCTCATGGCCTTTCTGCGCCAGGAGAGCATGAGGAAAATAATCCTTTTCCTTTTGCAGCGCAGGTTTGCCAACAACTCCGCCATCTCAGGGGCCGTGGGCCTTAGCAATTCCACCGCCTCATGGCACCTTGAAAAGCTCGTGGAATCCGGCCTTGTGGAAAAGGCGAAGAGGGGCAGGAAAACATATTTCAAGATAATCGACAAGGACCGGATTGCGAACCTGCTGGTCGACTACCGGCGCAGCTTCCTTGATGAGATGGTGAACAACTTCGTCGAAGTGTGGACGGAGATGTAATCGGGGCTTTTTTTTGGGGTTTCTTAGAAAAATGGGCAAGGAGAGATTTGAACTCTCGACCGCCCGATTATCAGTCGGGTGCTCCAACCAGGCTAAGCTACTCGCCCATAAACCCATTTCGCATTGAAAAACAGGCTTTCCAGATTCATTTTCTGCCCCCAAAACCTTTTAAACGCTGTGAACCGCCCAAAGGCTTCTGGCCCGTTTCAGCCGAATTCCATGATAAAGACGCTTATTACCCCGAGCATTATGCCGGCCTTCTGCAGCGCTGAAATGTCTTCCTTGAAGTAGAGCGCGCCGATGAGTATTATGGCGACAAGGTTTAGCACTGTGAATACGGAAATCGCCTTTGAGAGGGATTCGTATTTGAGCGAGAATGCCCAGAAAATCGTGCCTGCAAAGTAAAGCGCGAGGCCTGCAAACAATAGCAAGTTCCTGTTCTCTATTGCCCACTTCTTGAACAGCACATCGGCGACGACTTCGAGGCCGACTGCTAGCAGTATGAGCCCGAAAAAGAGGAGCTTCGGCTCTGGTTGCGCAGCCATGAACAAAGATTCCTGAATCCCGTTAAAAAGCTTATGCAGGCGATTTAATGCATAGAAGGCAGCCCTTCGCCCAGCAGCCCTTTGGGAAGGCTCGCGAAAAGGCAGGCGAAGGGCAATGGATTGTTATAGCCCCTTCGTCTAGTGGCCAAGGATACAGGCCTTTGGAGCCTGGGACCCCGGTTCAAATCCGGGAGGGGCTAGTTTATATATTTCCGCGGGTTAATGTTTTCATGCCGAAAATGCCGAGGCCGACCCACAAATTTGTTTTGGCTGTAAAGCACAAAGGAGGCGGGCGGCGGATTGTAACGCGCATTCAGGGTTCAAAACCTGAGATTGAAGGCTTAGGCCAGAGAGCGGATGCGTTTTTAGAACAAGCAGCCCCGCATGTCCCAGAGCTTGACATATCACATTCCACTTCGCCGGCTGGCACTTTTGTCAGTATGCATGGAGTGCCGAGAGGGCAGTGGGAGAGGATATTCGGAAAGAAAAGGAAAAAGAAATAATTTCCCCGCTTTGTGGCCGTTCGCACCCAGCCACAAGTTAAAAATGCAGACGGTAAATTCGGGCTTTTTCTCCCGGAAGAGCTATTTCTTTTTTGCGCGGGTGTAGAGGAAGTAGCCTGCTAGCACAACCACAATGGCACCTGCGACAAGGGCGGTTGCCATGCCACTGTCTTTCTCCTTTGGAAGCCCTGTCAGGGCCGCGGCCACGCACTTGCCGGCTTTGCATATGCTATCGCCCCCGCAGTTAGTTCCATCGGGGGAGTTTGAGTAAGAGCACCTGTCGGAAGCCTCGCTGCACGAGTCAGACGTGCATGGGTTTGAATCATCGCACCTGTTGTTAATGCAGAATGGTGCGACGGCTGCCGGAGCCTTTTCCTCTGATGCTATAAGTGCTGGCGGTATTTTTTCGAGGAAAGCCGCAAGGTCGCCTGAAACCTTCCTGTCGCTGATGCTTGTCACATAATAAAGGAATTTCTTTTTTTCCCCTGGCTTGAGCTCATCCACGACCCACTCCACCACAGGGTCGGCCTGGACAACCCTTGGGGACGGGTCGCCAAAGGCTATGAGGGAAACATTGGAGGCTATTTCCTTTGGAATGGTTTCCGTCACCACGACATTCCGCCTTGTTGCCGCTGAAGCATTTTTGATGACAGCATAGAAAGCCCATACATTGGTTGCAGCCCCGGTTTCCGAGGACTTGACCAGCTTATAGGAAGCCTCCCTCTCAAACGAGATGCCTTCAGGGGTGGTGGCTGTTACAGACGCAAACTTGGTTTCGCTGAGCACCAGTGAGGGGTTTTCAACATCGCTACTGCTTATTTTCGGTGCGCTTTCCCCGCCTGAACTGCCTGTGTTGCCGGAGGAATCTGTTGTGGTTGTCGTGCTCGAAGTTGTGGTGGTTGTAGTGGTGGTCGTGGAGCTTGGCCCGCTGATTGAGTAAGAAGGGTCATCAGGGTTGTTTGCTGTGCTGGTTATTGTGACCGTTATGGTCTTGCTGGTGTTGGTGTCCATGCTAAAAGTCCATGAGAGGGAACTGCTCTGTCCGGCATTCAGGTCAAAGGAGTTGGAGGCGCTCCCGCTGGTGAGTGTCATTCCTGACGGGGTTGAAAGCGAAGCCGTCACAGTTGCGCTTGAGCCGCCGCTGTTTGAAAAGGAAATGGCAAGGCTCGTTGTCTGGCCCGCGGTGAGTGAGGACGCGGGCGTGGTCGTGGTTGTCACGTCAACCGAGCCAGGCGTGTTGACGGTAAGGGTGGCGTTGGCGGTCTGGGTTGTGACGCTTGTGCCTGTGGCGGAAACCGTTATCGTGTAGCTCCCGGCGCTGTCGCCCGAGATGTTCCATGACTTTGTGCTGCTCTGCCCTGCTGAAAGGCTGCCGATGCTCTGGGTTGTAGAGTCGCTCGTGCTAAGGCCTGTCGGCAGGGTGATGGTTGTCTGCACGTTGGAGACGCTATCGCCGCTCGCCGAAACCGTTGCCGTAAGCGTTGTCGAGCCCCCAACTGATATCGGGTCAAGGGAATTGAGCGAAAGGGTAAGGGAGCCTGTTGCGGAAACAAGGCCAGCCATGAGCGTGAGGCAGAGCAAAAAAACGATTTTCCGCGCATCCATCAGCTTGGCCTCCTCACGTCAATGAAAGCCCTCTCATCTGTCGTTGTCCCGCTCACTGTGAGCGTGAACACGACATTGTAGCTTCCCGCTGTTTTCCTGCCCGAGAAGCTTCCAAGGTCAATTAGGGTTGTGCCGGTCTTGTTGCTGTAGCTGGAAGGCGTGACAGTGATTGTTGAGAAGGTGGCGAAGTTCTCAAGCCTTATGCCTGTAATGGAATAAGTATCTGGGAGCCTGTTGCCGCTCAAATCCGTGAGGGAAACCGCTACCTGTATGTTGGCGTCATGGTTGGGCGCGGTTGTGCCGGAGGGGTTGAAGGGCTGGGTATAAACAGGGTAGAAAACCGTTGTGCCAGAGAATATGTTGGAGTCAGTGGCGTTGCGGTCGAAGTAAATCGGGACCTGCGTGCCGTCCTTCCTTACCATGGCACAGTCAGAGTTGAAGTCATAGCACAATGACTCTATGAAGTCCCCTGCTTCAGCTGCATTGCCGTCAGCGTAATTCGGGCCGGCATTCCTCGCAAGGTTAGTGTCGTCATCAATAAGCATTGCATTGTCGGAAGCCCCAAACATCCTCATGAAGTAGAAGGTTGTCGTGTCATTCACATCCCCGAGAATGCCGTTGTTGCTGTCGCTCCCGATGATTTTCCCGTAATTCACGTCCGCAGTGTAACCCACAAGCCCTGTGCCGTTGGTGTTCACATCGCCCGTGCCATTGCTCAGGTTATGGTTCACGGTGAAGGACGGGCCTGTGATGAGCTTGGACACAGTGTACTTCTTGACGTCGATTGTGGGGCCGTCAAATGGCTGGAGCCTCTGGACGCTCCCGGTCGGGGAGGTGATTGTGAGCTCGAGCATCATGAAGGTCCCTGCCTTGTGCACATTAAGAGTCGGCAAGGCAAAGCCGTTTGCATCTGTCGAGGCAAACCATGAGTTGAAGTCAGCGTTCTTCTCGCATTTCAGCAGCTCTGCCGTGCCTGAACAGCTCTGTGCGGATGTCTGCGGGAAGAAGCTCCCGGAAGTGAACCTCGCTATGTTGGAGACAATTACCTTGGCGCCGCTGATGCCATCACCGTTCACGTCCTTGACCATTATCGGGATGTTGATGTTGATGTCTGCGGGGTAGACGCCTATATAGCCGAAGGTGCTTTCATTCCTGTCTATAGCGCTCTTCCTGATGAACTTGACTCCGGGTTCGCTGCCGACCCTTGAAATGTCTGCCACCCTGAACATGTTGTTAATGTCCTGCCCGATTCCGGCGTTGGAGTCGCCGGCACTCATGAAGTTCCTGTCGGCATTAATGTCAACAACAAGGCGCTTGTTGTTGTAGTCAACAATGAAGTTGAAGTCAATGCTCGGCGGCCCGTTTTGGCCTCCGCCCTGCTGCGCCGTGTATTGGTAGGCCTGGCCCACAGCAACATTTGAAGTGTTCCAGTCTTGAGGCGCGAGGCTGTTGAGCCCGAAAACCCCGAAGAGGGTGTTGAACCAGCCGAAGTTCACCACTTTGTAGAGCTTGATTGTGAGGAAAACCTCCGATTCCGAGGTGTTTCCCGAGGCATCGGTTGCGGTTAACTGCAGCAGGTAATCCTGCTGCTTTGCATTGGATGGAATGATGACCGAGAGGACATTCACATCCCTTCTGGTGAGCTGTGCGTTATTGAGGGCCTTGACCTGCACTTTCTTGTTCGGGCACCTTACCGAATTGCAGTCAGTGATTAGTGGGGCGTTTCTAAGGGCCGGGCTGTTGAAGCCTATGTTCAGGTCGGTTGTCTTTGAATTCCCGCTCTCGTTGAACTCGAACTTGCCGCCGCCGCCGATATCGACGAGTTTTGCCGTGATGTTCACGTCTGTAGTGGAACCCACGATCGTTACGTTAATGTCGAATGCTCCCCCCGGTTTGCCGGTGGGCGCGCCGAACTGGCTGAGTTTGTTGGGCGAGGCGCTGAACCCAAAGGACTGTACCCTCATAAAGCCCCTGCCGTTCTCCCTGCCGCCGGTGTTTGAATCAACAGAGAGGCGGATGTTGTAGAACCCGTTTGTCCAGTTGCCGTCGCCTGAGCGCCTTATTGTAACCATTGGAAGTGCCTGGAGGCTTCCGCCGGGGCCGCCTTGGGATTGGCAACTATAGCTGCTGTTCACATCATAATTCATGCTGTTCACGTCCGTGGGCGGGAACAACGGCTTGCTGGGGGAGCCGAAGAATGAAACGCTTAGTGGGTTGCCTATGCCGCTCACTGTAACATTGAGGTCTCCGGCACCAAATCCTGTCCTAGGGTTGAATGCGCGCACCACAAACGACGCATTCTGGTCCTTCCTGAAGCCATCGGCGAAAGAGCACCGTGTGCCAGACTGCCTGTCAACTGGCTGGAGGAAAACAACGAAGCGCCTTGAATCGAAGAAGGTCGCAGTGCTGTCAATGTTTCCGTCGGTAGTAGTGACCTGAACCTCGACAAGGTAGCCACCCGTCGGCATATTCCTCTGAGTGAGAGTGCCAATGTCAAGTATGCCGACGCCGTTTGCATCAGTGACCTTGGTGCTCACGACACCTGTGTCAAGCTCCTGCCACATGTCCATGTTCCGAAATGACTTGAGTGAAACCGTTGCACCGGAAACACCGTTGCTTCCGCTAGTGGCGGTAACCTTGATGTAAATGTTCTCGTCAGGGGAGACGGACGGAGGGCCGAACTGCTCGCTTTTTTGCGACGAGGTGAGGGCCGCATTGCTGTCAACGAGGACGGCAGAGAGGCTCATGACGTTTAGCTTGAACATGCCGAACGCGCTCACGCTGTTCGAGTCCTGGGCGCCGACCATGTTCACGTCAACAATGGCAGTCACCGGCTTGAAGCCGCCTGAAAGCGTGTTGATTGCCGAGGCGCTGAGCGAGAGAATGTTCTTGTCGGTGTTCCAGTTCACATCAGAGCCCTGGAAGGTTTTCACCGAGCTCGACTCGGCAACCTGTATCTGCCTCACGCGGACTATCTTTGGGGAAAGCGAGCCGTTGAGGTCAACGTAGCTGGGGTTAAAGCCAACACTCTCGCCTTTGAAAAAGCCAAATTTGCCTGATGGCGTATTCGGGTCATACGTGTCTGGCGCAACCGCAGAGAGGAAAATGAGGAAGTTCTGGACCACGAGGATTGTGCTTCTTTTCAGTGTCTGGCCACCGACCTTCACTTCTGCGGTGACAAGGTAATTGCTCTGCACGGAAGGGGCGGTGATTTTCACGAGGCAGTAATTGGAGTTGGAGGAGCTCCATGTGGTTGTGTCTGGGATTATGCTCGCGTTCTTGTCCCCGACCTTCTGGATGTATACTACTATGTTCTGGTCCGTGCAGAAAGTCGTGTTTATGTCAGAGCCGCTGAGTTCATTGCTGCTCGAGGTTTCAATAAAGTGGGCTTCAAGGTTCACGTCGGAATTTGCCGGGTAAACGCTTGGCATCTTCTCCTTTCCGGCTGACCCGCCGGAAAAACTCTGGGGAAAGAACTTGAGCTGGTATGTCTGCACCGAAAAACCCTTTTTCATGGTGAGGGTGTTTCCCCCAACTACAATTGACATTGTAACCGTGTAATCGCCGCTGTTGGCATCGCTTGGAACAACATAAAGGCAGGTCACGCTAGTGCCGGTAGCGCATGGAATAGTGGAGTTTGAGTCGCCGCTCGGGTTTCTCACAGACACGGAGACGCTCGATATTGTCTGGGACACGTTTCCGTCAAAGTTGGTCGCCTTGCCTATTATCGTTGCCAGTTTTCCGCGGCCGAAAATATTGGTAGAATTGTTCTGGTCGTCCTGCAGCGTGAGAAACCCCTTGAACTGGAAAACGGTCACTGGGATTCTCGCAAGGCCTGAGTTCACGTCAATGAAATAGAGCCCTTGTGTAAGGCCAGAGGTGGAAATTGTGTAGTGCGTGAAGCCGTTGGCGTTCACGTCAATGCTAGGGGATGCAAAGCCATTGTTTGCGTCTGACCTTAGCCTTGCAACAAGCATGCTGTTCTGGTCAGCGCCAGTCGAACTCTTTGCCTGCAGGGTATAATTAATGTCCTCGTTGAGGCTCTTGCTGAACGGAGGGTCGTGCGGATAAAATGTCCCGGTTGCCCCGCTTATGGAGCGCACTGAAACCGTTACCATTGCGCTGACGCTGTCATTGAGGTCGACAGCCACGATGTTATAATCTCCTGCATTGGCTTTGCTGATTATCTTGAACCTCACCCCCTGCGTGCTCCCAAAGTAGTTGGAGTCGTGGGCAACGCCGTTGCTAAGGCTCACCTCGTAAACATTGAGGTCAATGTTGTTCTTTGCCGAGCCGTTGTTGTCGAAAACCTTTGCTATGACAAGGATGTTCTGGTCAGTTACAAACGGGCCGCCGTCGGCGAATACCTGCACATAGGCAGCGTTGGCGTTCATGGCTAGGAAAACCAGTGCAGCAAGAACCAAAAATGCAGGTTTATTCATTCGCTCAATTTAGCACATAACTTTTAGTTAAGCTTTTGCTTGAATCTTGTTTCCTAACAAAAAAACAAAAAAAGTCAGCTAACCGTGCTTTGAGAAACTGTTTTATATGGAAAGCGAACCATAGTTGCCAGCTTTTGGTGCAAAACCGGTTGGCCCTATGAGGCGTTTTTCAAACGTGATGACTCTACAGTTTTGGAACTGTGGCTAAGTGGGATAATTGGCCGCCAAAAAAAATAGCGGCGAGTCTGGCGCAATATATTGCAGTTGCCCTAACGGCAAAAAATTTCATGGTCTGCATTGCCCAATATAATAATATAAAAATGAAATAAATTTAATTTGCAGGTATTTACGGTCATTTATTCTAGCAAAATGGTTTTTAAAGAGATTCCGGGGTTTTCCTATAAAATCCGTAAAGGACTGATTCAGGGGGTTGAAAAAATGGTAGTTCAAGTGCAAGTAGGCCTTGTCCCGGTCGTGGTTTCCGCGGTCGTGGCAATGGTTGTAGGGATGCTCTGGTATGGGCCTCTCTTCGGCAAGAAGTGGATGGCGCTCATGGGCATAAAGAGCGTGAACATGGAAGCGAAGAAGAGCGAAATGCCAAAGTCAATGGCAATCGGCTTTGTCGCAGCCCTTGTGACCGCATACATGATAGGCGTAGTGGTCAAGCTCTCGCAGGCTGCAAGCGCGGCCGATGGCGCAGTGATTGGCGGCCTCACCTGGCTCGGCTTTGTGGCGACAATAACCCTTGGCTCAGTGCTATGGGAAGGGAAGTCAGTCGAGCTCTACGCGCTAAACAACGCGCACCACTTGGTGGTGTTCGCAATAACCGGCGCAATACTCGCAACAATGTAAAAGGTTTTCATGCGGCTTTTGCCGCGCTTTTTATCTTTTTTTAATTTTCATCCGCCGTGCACTATTTCTATGACGTCGCGGTTCTGAAGCTCGTGCTCTTTTCCAATCAGCTGCCTTGTCTTTGAGTTATTTATCCCAGTTATTTTATTAGAATTTTTAGTTCTGTGCTCACATTTTCTGGTTGAAGTGCTTTTATCGTTGCGTGGATATAACACGGTTGCTTATTTAGGAAAGTATTCTTGTCCAATTCCGTGAACCCAGGCCTAGTTTTAAAAGGAATCCATTCGTCAATTCTCAATTCAAGAGGATTCTTATTAGTATCCGGACTCAAGGAACCGCTCCATTGTATGTGTTTCCCTCCACAGATTGTTTCAAACGGGTAATCAAAATCCAAATATATATTTGAGCGGCCACTATTCCTAATCCAAACATAAGGCGGCTCATTTATAGAGAGTGGCTGGAAAGAGGGAATCGCATCTATTTTAGGGGTTTTGTAAAACTCTTGAGCGGCTAAATACAAGGAAACCACTGCGATTCCCACAGTTAAACTGGTGGAAATAATGGCAAGCCAAAAGTTGATGGCTACCTGATATTCTTTTAACTTTTCATTTTCTTGTTTAAGCCATCTCTTAAGATTTGTCATATATACCAACAAC
>CAYJWI010000016.1:0-25651 GCA_964373815.1 uncultured archaeon
CTTAACATTCATTTAAATTCCTTTTTTTGTTAATCATTGCATGACCACAAAGAACGCCATACTGCTCATTGTAAAGCAGAACCCCGGGATTGACTACAACTCGCTTCTCAACAAGTTCGCACCCTCCTATTCAAACGCTAATTCCGCGCGCGCCGCCCTTTCGCGCTCGCTAAAGGACCTCACGGTTTTCGGGCTTGTGGAGCGCAAGGAAAACAAGTTCTTTCTCGTGGGAAAGGGCGAGGCTGAAATTTACTCCGAGATAAAGAACAGGCTCGTGCTTGCCCTCAACTCCGCGATGAACGCGAGGCGCCCAGAAGAGAACATCGACTCGGTTGTCGAAAAGCTCCAAATCCTGATAGAGAGGGGGCGCCTTGACAAGGACCTCCTGAAGACTTCCAAGAGTTCGCTCGACTTCTCCATATCCGAGCTCGAAACAGTCTCTTCAGGCCTTGAAAAAAAACTCAAGCACATAGAATACATTTCCAAGGTCTTCGGAGAGCAGATAAAATCCCTAAAGGAGCTCGACTTCAATGATTCGTTCTCGAAGCCTTATCGGCGGGAGGCCTTTGCCGGCCTTGAGAAAATATTCTCCTCGCAGCCGGACAGCGAGTTCCGGGTCGAGTGCGCAAACCCTGCCCTTCTGGAGCGGCTCGGCTCCGAGCTTTCCGGGAAAGTGAAGGGCGATTTGTTGCTCGTGCAAAGGGAGCAGCTCCCGAAGCTTTTAGTTTTCCTTGAAAAGAACCCGCAGCCCTTCTCGCAGGAAGGCGTGAAAATCTTCTCCTCCGTGCTCAAGGCCGAGGCGAAGGGCGAGAAGGTTTTGCTCTCGGGGCCGCATAGCGAGATTGAGAAATGGAGCAGGGGCGGATGAAAAACCTGAAGGCGATTGTTTTCGACCTCAACGGGCTTTTCGTAAAGCCAATTGAGCAGGGCATAATCAAAAAATACTGCTCCGCAAGCGGCTTTGGCAAGTGGCTCGCCCTCTCAAATTACGCGTTGCTGATAATTGATTTCGAGCGCGGGAAGCTCTCGCCAAAGGAATTCTGGAAAAAGGTTTTCCCGCAACTCACAGACAAGGACTATTCGGAGTTTGTTGAAAAGGAGTACGAGAAATGGGTTCCGCGCAACGAGGGGCTTTATTCGCTGTGCGGGCGGCTTTCGAAAAAGTACGCCCTCTACTGCCTCTCGAACTCTAACTTTTTGCAGGGAAAGTCCTGCCGCAAGCAAAAGCTCTACGCACCGTTCAAGGCTTTCTTCCTCTCGCACGAAACCGGGTTCCTAAAGCCCTTTCCCGGCGCGTTCACGAACTTCCTCTCAAAAACAGGGCTCAAGGCAAAGGAGTGCGTCTTCATAGACGACTCGACCCCTAACGTGCTTTCCGCAATGGCCCTTGGGTTCAAGGCCCTCGTATACCAGGACAACGAGAGCCTGGAAAAAAAATTGGAAGAATTGGGCATCCTGAAATAACCAATGCCGTGGCTATGCCGGGGTTCTTTTTAGATAGACAACCGTTCCGCCGCCATGCTGCGTTTCAATCAGCCCCACACCTTCCAGAAACCCATAAATATCCCTTGCCGTAGGAGACTGGAAAGCCCTCACCGCCATTGTTATCTGTTTTCCTTTAGGGCCGATAAAGGACAAACCCCTTGCCAAGGCATTTATCTCATTCACGCCGAACCTTTGAATGAACGGTGTATTTTTCAGTGCCCTGACAAATATCCTTTGGGTAAGGGAACCGCTTGTAAAAAGCCTGGTGAGCGAATTCCCGCTCAAATTTTTATCAGCCAAAAGCCCTCTAAAGTAGGCGCTTGTTTCCGGGCTCTCCTTTCCTATTTCCCCGAGGCAATATTCGGCTTGGTTGAATGGCTGGCCAAGCTGCTTGCTTACTTCAGCAACTTCATCCATTTGCTTAGCTCTTTCCGTTTCCGATTTCTCCCTTGGCACATGGCTTGCAATCCTCTCTTCCCTGGCCCCAAGTTTTCTTGCGGGGGCTATCGGGGCCATGGGTTCTGCCTTTTGCCTCGGCTGCTTTCCGAACCTCGCCTTTATTTCATTACTGATGCTTTGCTCAAATTCCGCGTTCATTTGCCTAAACTTCGCCAACGCAGCGGAATAGTCGCCGTGGCTTTCCCTTGAAATTCTCTTGAGGTTTTGGATGTGCACGGCATAATTTTTGCTTATCCACTTTTTCATCCTGTTTCTCTGCTCCGGATTCAGCCTTATTCCGCGGGAAGCTTTTTGCAGGAACATATTCACATCCTCGCGCATTTCCTGCGTTTCCCACCTGCAGCTCTTGCGAAGTTCGAGGTAACGCTTTTCTATTTCCGCCAGATTAATCCCGCCAATGACGCCTTTCAGGCCGTGCAGGTGCAGGTACATGGTCCCCGTCGCGGCAACCAGCTTCCTGTCAATCGGCATTTTACGCCCCTTCAAATATGCCTCGATTTTTCCGGGAAAGGCAAGAAGGAAGTTTTTGGCTTCCCTTTCGATAAGCCTGTGGGCGGCTATTCTAACTAACTTATTTACGTCTGGTTCACTCAATAAGCCAGGCTCACGCAAGGCCCCCAGTATATTGTCTGCATGGGCCTTGGGCGTTTTCCCGCTCTTCCCCACAAACCCGGCCACGAGCCTTGCGTGCCGCCTGATGAACTCACGCTTTTCATTTAGCTGGGCATTTTCAACTCCCGCCTCCTTAATCCTCGCTGCCTGCAGGTAGTCCGCAGAAAGCGGCGGGGCGCTGTGTTCGAACCTAAGCTTCCTCACAACATCTTTGGGCTGGGCTGCCCATGGGGATCTCTTCGGCATGCAAAAATTAAACGCTGCCCGCCTTTAAAACCCTTGCTGAAATTCTGGATAAAACGGGACGCGGAGGATGGGATTTGAACCCACGCTCCCTTTCGGGAACACGCTCTCGAGGCGTGCGCATTGGACCGCTCTGCCACCTCCGCAACCTTTTTCTTTTCTCTGCGAGAAAAGAAAAAGCTTGGCCAAAAAGAAAAGAGGCCCGTTAATGTTTATAACTCTGACGAAGACAGAAAAGCAGCCTTTGGCTTAAATGGCTCACAACTGTAAAGGAAAGGCGTAAACCCTTCCAAAAAGAAAAAAACCGAAACGCCGCTTTTAAGGCGTTTCGCTGAATACGTTTGCCATGAGGGTGTACATTGTTACTTGGTTGAGGAAGCTCAAAACCCCCGCCGCCACGAATATCCCTATTATTGGCACTAGGGCTATTATTGTCGCCAGGATTCCCAGCACGACTACATAGATTACGTACACTATTAACGTTACCCAGTAGGTCGCTGTGAGGACTTTCTTGAGGATTTGGCTGAATTTGAATGCCGAACCAAAAGACCCCTCTTTTATGTAGAACTGGACTCCCATTGATGCGAACAGTGCGCCTACCACTCCCAGTATGACTGCGAGCAGGAAGAATACGCCGCCTGTCCCGAGGCCTGCAATTATTGCCGATGTCAGTGCCGCTGTATCGCCGCTGATAAGGCCCCCTATCGCGCCTCCTGCGCCGACAAGAAAACCTGCCACCGCAACAGCAAAGAGTATCGCTGCTGGCAGTTCATATATTATACTAATGATTAATACAAACACCAAATCCTTGATGTAAGTGACTATCTGGTTAGGGTCCCACTTGGGGAGGCTCTTCTCCCCCTTCTGGGCCGTTCTTGCTGCGCCTACAGCATAACCTAGATTGAGGAGCCCGACTATTGGGATAAAACCGACGATTATCCCTATTATCAAGGTCGGAATGTCCTGAAATGGCCTCTTTATTGCCGAAACATAATCAACCATTTTTGCCCACCTCCAAATTTGTGGTTTTAGTATTAGAGGCTTTTCTTTATTTTAAACATATCGTCATTTGCCATTAGGGACTTTTGCCAAGGACGAAAATCAGCCCAAAACTTCTGCAATTGTCTTAATTAGTGCCGTCAGCCACCACAAGTTTTTTATAGGCCAGTTGAGTTTTGGGTTCAAGGAGGTGCTTTGCAATGGCATCAAACCAACAGGTAGGAGGTTATGCGTTCCTTGCAGGAGCTGCAATCGCGATTATAGCGGGATTGCTCTCGGCAGCTGGACAAGCCAGCGTGTTAGGATCGGCTGGTGCCTGGGTACCATTAGTATTGGTAATCCTGGGGCTTGTTGTCGGATTCCTTAACATAAAAGACAAGGAAGTCGACAGGTTCATCATAGCTTCCATCGCATTACTGGGCCTCGCCGGATCGGCGGGAGGACTGAACCAGATACCCGCAATTGGGGTGTATTTGGTCAGCGTAGTCCAGAATGTGGCTGTGTTCGTTGCGCCGGCAGTTTTGCTTGTGGCATTGACCACAATCAAGTCGATGGCGTCAGAACAGGTAAACTGAAGCTTTTACAAGCTCCCGATACCGGGAAGAGGCATCCCATTTCATGCTTCTTTCCAAACTTTTTCTTTTTCCTTTATTTATTGGCTTAGCCATTTTGAGGTTCTTCTTTTGAATTAAAGTTTTGTTACCTATTCAGCGCTGCGACGAGCTTTTCGGCGGCTTTCCTCGCCTCTTCCTTTTCGTGCGTGGATTTGACGAGTATTTTCCCGCTCTTGTAGAGCGAGAGGTTCCTTCCCGCGATTTTTAGCATCAAGAGGAACGGGGTTTCGATTTCGACAAAGACCTCGTTTTTGCGCAGCTTTTTCGCGGCGGCCTCGAGGTCCATGCTTGTCTCTTCCTTTGGCACGAACTCGAAGTCAGCGCTAGAGCTGCAGGGCTTTCCTGCGTAATCCTTGAGTCTGAGCATTGCCATCTCACTCCCGAAACTCGACTTCATCTATAATCCCATCGCCGTTCACATCAAGGCCCTCGACCACGCGGCCGAATGTCCTGCCATCGTTCGGGTTCGGCTTGCCTGTTTTCGCGGCGTGCTTTGTGAGCGCGATTATTGCAGAAATAGTCCCGGTGTTCCTCTTTCCAGCAAGCACGAGTATCCACTTCCCCTTGAAGTAGGGGTGGGGCATTTTTTCAATTATGCCGATTGAATCCTCGGTATATTCCTTCCCTGAAAGCGAGGAGCTTATTGTCCAGTTGCCGCCCGAAGGCACGAACTTTATCGGCAGGAACCCGTTTGCCTGCTCCGCGAGCTTGTTTGTCACTGGCCCCCCGAGTATTACGAGGTTCGAGTTCTCGTGCTTCAAATCCTTTACCATTGTGTCGAGGAAAACGAGCGGGAATTCAAACCCAGCGCAGTTCGCCCCGATGAAAGCGCAGAGCTCGGCAGCGAGGTGGCCGTCGCGCGCCCTTGCCTTGAAAGGCCCGTGCGGGTCGGGCGAGCCCACGACGATTTTCGCGCAAAAAATCCCGTTCTTGAGGAATTCCGAAAGGAACCCCGATGCTGCTGTTTTAGAAGGCCCGCTTCTCTTGAGAACCCTTGTGCCGGCCCCTGCCTTGATGTCTGGCACAACCGAAAAGGATTGGAACGCCGCGCTGTAATACTTGGCGCTCGCGCCGTTGCGCTCCTCTGTCCTCTCGACCGCTATAAGGCCGGCGTTGCTTAGCTGTTTTATGCAATAGTAGACTTTCTGGGCGTCCATCGAAAGCTCCTTTGCCAAAGATGCCGGGTAGCCTTCCTTTTCGGCGAGCCTTGCGAAAATGACCCAGCAGTCCTTGTTTAGGAGGGGCCGCAGCCTCGAGGCATCGCTAATTACCTTTGTCTGGAGCTCTATTTCGCCCTCTTTTCCTTCTATTATAACCCTGTCCAACAAACCACCCTTAACTATTTCATAGTAGTATTAGAGTTTTTATACTAATAGTATGTTTCTTCTTTTTAAGCTTTTTCCCCCATAGAGACCATAAGCATGTGCGGGATTGTAGGAGTTATAGGCCCTGATGCCCTTGGGAAAGTCTTCTCCGGGCTCAAGGCGCTCGAATACAGGGGTTATGATTCCTGGGGCATTGCAGTGCCTGAAGGAAAAACTTTTTATGTAGAAAAGCGCGTGGGTAAAATCGGCGATGCACAGCTTTCGAAAAACTTTTCCGGCGCGAAGGCTGCAATAGGCCACACCCGCTGGGCAACGCATGGCAAAGTGGTTGAGAAGAACGCGCACCCGCACCTCTCGATGGACGGTTCGGTTGCGATAGTCCACAACGGCATTGTCGAGAACTTCTCCGAGCTCAAGGCCGGGCTAATGGGGAAGGGCTATGTTTTCCGCTCGGACACTGATTCTGAAGTGATAGCAAACCTCGTGCAGGAGAAAATGGAAAAAAACAATTTCGAGGACGCGGTGAGGCTTTCAATGCTCGAAACAGAGGGGGGCTATGCAATCGCCGCAATGGCGGCGGGCGAGAACAAGATTGTCTGCGTGCGGAACGGCTCGCCGCTTGTGCTTGGAATAGACAAGGGAGAATTTTTCGTGGCTTCGGACGCCACTGCATTCCTTGAGCACACGCGCAGCGCGGTTTTCCTAGAAGATTCCTCACTTGCCGTGCTCGCCGAAGGCGGGGTAAAGGTTTTCAATGTAGAAAACGGAAAGGAAATCAGATTCTCGCCAAAGCAGCTTACGTGGAACGTCGAGCAGGCAAAGAAGGGGAGATTTGCGCATTTCATGTTAAAGGAAATCCATGAGCAGCCACTTGTAATAGAGTCTGCGGTAAAGCAGGATCCTTATTCTTTTGGCAACTTTTTGAATTTTTTAAAAACAAGAAAAAAAATTGTTTTGGTAGGCTGTGGTTCATCCTATCATGCGTGCCTTTTAGGCGCCAAGAATTTCAATTCGGTAGGGTTGGAAGCCTATGCGTTCTTGGCTTCGGAATTTAATTTGAATATTAATGAAGAAGAAGTGCTCATATTGGCTGTGAGCCAGAGCGGGGAAACTGCCGATGTCATCGAAGTGATAAAACAGGCCAAGAACAACCATGTCCCTGTTTTGAGCATTGTAAATGTCATGGATTCAACGATAATGAGGATGTCTAATTGCAGTTTGCTCCTTAATGCTGGTCCTGAAATATGCGTATTGTCAACAAAAACATTTACTGCGCAGGTAGCGATGCTTTCCCTTATATCAAAAGTTTATGGGGGTTATATAAGGCAGGGTGAGCGATATGAAAAAGCAATGAACTCAATGGTGGCGGAGTTTAGTAAAATTGGGGAAGCCATAAATGGAGTATTAAATTCAAAAGCTGAAGATGTCAAGAACCTTGCAAAAAAATTGAAAAATCATAAGGATATATTTGTGATTGGAAGAGGCACAGCATATCCTTTGGCTCTTGAAGGCGCCCTGAAAATAAAAGAAGTAAGCTACATTCATGCCGAAGGATTTGCCGGGGGGGAGCTAAAACATGGCGCAATGGCACTGCTAGAAGAAGGTACGCCAGTCATTGTTCTTTCTACTCCTGAAACAAGAAAGGAAATTTTAAGTAACGCAATGGAAATGAAAAGCAGGGGCGCTTATATAATAGGATTTGATTCTGAAGATAGTGCTATTTATGATAGGCACATATCAATTCCCGATTTGGGGTGTGCCAACCCAATTAGCTTAATTGTCCCAATCCAGATGTTAGCTTATTATTTGGCTGTCATCAAAAAACTTGACCCAGACAAGCCAAGAAACTTAGCAAAAAGCTGTACCGTTAAATAGGTTTTTAGTATGTTTGCCAGTTTTCTGTTATATGATTGTAAAAGGAAAATTGACTTCCGGAGGGGGAAGCGGCAGTGGCTTGTTCAAACTTAAAAAGCCAATTTTTAAAGCTGGTGACTCGATTATGGTCAAGTTTGTAGAGCCAAAATTTAATTGTGATTTTTATTCAAATGTCAATATAGTTGACGGAAAACAATCAATTTATGTCCCACGAAAAATTGTTTCGGACAACGTTTGCATTCAAAAAAATGTGGAGCTTCAACTAGAGAAAGTTGAGGGCTTTTTTCCAAAAGTGGGAACTGGCGGAAGAATCTATATTCCTTTAGATTATGCAAAAAAGCTCAAACTTAAAACCGATGAAATAATTGTGCTGAACACAATGCAATCTGGAGAATCCAAAAACACTTATACGAGAGTTAGGGTCAGGAAAAAAAATTCTAAAGTAGAGTATTATTGTTTCACAAGTATACGCCCAAACGAATCTGTATTAATGACTATTTCAAAAACACCAGCTCTAGGCATGTCTAAAAATTCAATTTTAAATGGCTTTAATCATGTATTTTTAAATCGTGAAAATGCATTGGTTTTTGATGGTCACAGCAAGCCCATAATTTTTAATTCAAAAATAATTTTGCGGGATATGTCACGCTACTTGGGTGCATATTTTGCAGATGGCACAAAAAAGGGGAATAGTTGGGCAATCTGTGCTTCAACCCCTCAACAGGCCAATTATTACTATTCAATGCACCGGTTAATATTTCCAGAATCTATGCCTTGTTATAATATTTCATTTACTGACATTGAAAAAAGAGAACCAAAACGACTTTCAGAATTGCTTTTAAAAAAGTGGAGGTCGAATGTTAAATTTGATTTGAGTAATTGTAAATGCCGAATTATCTCTTCTAGTTCTGTTTTGCCAAAAAAACTTAATGAATTAGGGACGTTAGTCTTGAAAGAAAATCGTGGAGTAATGTTAAAGGTATACGCCAAACTATTGACTAAAATATTGGAGGAAAGCAATCCCAGCATGGCATTGGATTTTATTCTCGGAGTCTTAGAAGGAGACGGCACTGTAAATGCCAAGAAAAGGGGCCACATACAAATAATTACGAATGAAGATGACTACAAAAAAATCGCGACAATGCTAAAAAAGGCCAAAATAAACTATTCGTTTATTTACGAAAAACCAAAAAATAAATACTATTTTAGGATTGGCTCTTTGGAACTTCTCCGCCATTTTTTTGATATCAGAGAAAAAATTTTCCAGTATTATCCTAAAAGAAGGAAATCGTTTGTTGCCAGATTTTTTTCTACAGGTGCTGTAAAATATCTTATTGGCGGCCAGTCATATGCTAGTTCGTGGGTCAAAACAGAGTTGAAAAAATTTGGGTTTCTTAACAAAAACTATTTGCTAACTGCTAAAGGTTCAAATTTAAAGAAAGCGCTGGTTGAAATGATGGGTGAATTTATTTCAAATGCGCAAGTGAAGTGAATTTTATGAGAAAACTCTTTGGAACAGATGGGATTAGGGGAAAGGCGAACTCTCCCCCGATGACACCCGAGCTCATGCTCTCGCTCGGCAAGGCCATTGCGGAGCACTTCAGCAACGGCTCTTCCCCGAAAATCGTGATTGGCAAGGACACGCGGGTCTCGGGATACATGCTCGAAACCGCGCTCACTTCAGGGCTTGTTTCGAGGGGCGCGACAGTTCTTCTCGTAGGCCCAATCCCGACCCCCGCGATTTCGCACCTCACCCGCTCATTCAACGCCGATGCGGGGATAATGATTTCAGCCTCGCACAACCCCGCAGAGGACAACGGGATAAAAATTTTCGATTCGAAGGGCTACAAGCTAGCCGACGAAGAGGAGCAGAGCATAGAGTCAATAATTTTTTCAAAGGAGATGGCCGAGGGGATGAATGGGAAGAAAATAGGCAAGGCATTCAGGGTAGATGATGCAAGGGGCCGCTATGTCGAATACGCGAAGGCAACAATAGGGGATTCATCGCTCGAAGGCATAAAGGTCGTTGTGGACTGTGCCAACGGGGCGGCATACAAGGTTTGCCCTGACATCTTCTCAGAGCTTGGGGCAGAGGTAGTTGCAATCAACAATTCCCCGGACGGCCATAACATAAACCGCAACTGCGGCGCCCTTCACATTGCAGGCCTTTCAAAAAAAGTGGTTTCTGAAAAAGCCGATTTGGGAATTGCCCTCGATGGCGATGCAGACCGGCTCGTGGTTGTTGATTCGAACGGAAAGCAGGTGGACGGTGACTGCCTCGTTGCCGCGCTTGTGATGGGCATGAAAGAGAAAGGCAGGCTTTCAAAAGGCGCAATAGTTTCGACTGTGATGAGCAACCACTCCTTCGAGGAGCACATGGCCCAGAATGGTATAAAGGTTTTGAGGGCAAAAGTGGGCGATAGGTATGTGATAGAAGAGATGAGGAAGGGCGGTTTCAATTTCGGCGCCGAGCAGTCCGGCCACATAATTTTCGGCGATCATTCAACCACCGGCGATGGCATCATTTCCGCCTTGCAACTAATGAGGCTCATGAAGGAGAAAGGGAAAAGCGTTTCAAAACTCTGCTCCGTGTTCAAACCGTATCCTCAGGTTTTGCTGAACCTTGAAGTGAGGGAAAAGAGGCCGCTCGAATCCCTCGAAAAGGCGCAGCACGCGATTTCGGCCGCGGAAAAATCCCTCAAGGGAAAGGGGCGGGTATTGGTTCGCTACAGCGGCACGGAAAACATAGCAAGGGTCATGGTGGAAGGCCGCAACCGCAGGAGGGTAAAAACCCTCGCGCACAAGATTGCAAGGGCAGTGAAATCGGAGGCGGGGTCATGAACAAAATACAGGAAATATTGCAAGAAGCCGAAGGCCTTGTTTCGCGCGGCGAGCCTTTCGAATTCTGGAAGCTGCTCGAAAGGGGCGAAGTCGCAACCACCGCCCTTGAGCATAGCATTCTTGGCGAAGTGGAAGATAATGTAGCCATCAAAGGGAAACTTTTTTTGGGCAAGGGCTCTATCGTAAAGTCAGGCACAAGGGTTGAGGGCAATGTTTATGTTGGCGAGAACTGCATAATAGGGCCCAATGCTTTCCTGCGGCAAGGGGCGATAATTGCAAACAATTGCCATGTCGGCACTTGCGAAATAAAGAACTCAATAATGCTTTCAGGCTCGAAAATCCCCCACTTTTCATATGTGGGCGATTCAGTGATAGGGCGCAACTGCAACCTCGGCGCAGGGACAAAGATTGCGAATTTGCGCCACGACCACTCGAACGTGAAAGTCACTTTGGGTGGAACGAAAATAGATTCAGGGAGAAAAAAGCTGGGTGCACTTTTGTTTGATGATGTAAAAGCAGGAGTAAACGCATCAATTAATTGCGGGGCAATGGTTCCTAAAGGCGCGAAAATTCTCCCTAACGAATTTTACAAATAGATTCAGCCTATAATTTTTGCCTTCTGGCTGGCATAAAGCACTGAAATTTCCCGGCCTGTTCATTTGTCTTATTTCCCGCGCCCAGTTCTTTTACAGTTTCAACTATCGGGGCTGCAATATCAGAAAGGACAGTAAAACCTGCGGGTTGGCTGTTTTGAGGGATAATCGGCAGCATGAATGCTAATGCGGAAATGAGAGCGGCTGCGGAGAATACTGCAACGAATTTTGGATTCATGTTGCCTCTCACCCCGATTAACTTGCCTGGGATAAATACCATTTACTTCGCCTCCTTTGTTGTAGTGCCATAATCATGTGACATTACCCTCAGGCTGCCGTCTGAAAATTCTTTTACTGAGTTTTGGATTTTTTTATTTGCCAGAGAAACAATCTTTTCTCGGCCTATTTTTTCTATCATATCTTTATGGAAATAAGAAATGAATCCAATATTTTTCTTCAACTCGTCACCAACCTCAATCTTTTTAATATCACAATCAATCTCAATGCCACCCGTGCAAAAAAATGGTTTCATCGTTTGCCATACGCCATCAGCTAAAAAAACAAAATCGGACAAATTTTGTTTTGCATTTTCACTATGGGTAATTTGTGATGTAGAGTCAGTATGAAAAATAACGAGGGTATATCCTTGACTGGACGGATCAGTATTATTAAAACAAAGGTCAAAACTAATTTTGTTGTAAGCCATTCCTATAGCGCCACCATACTTTGACACCAATTTGATGCAATCCCCAAACTTCGGATTTTTTCCTTCTTTATCCAAAATAAAATCCGGAAATAAGTCATCTTTTTTATTGAATTGTTTGTATGGAAATGGCTGCCCATCTCTTCCAGTAAAGCACGGGCACCTGTCAAAAACTATTTTGGCCTCTTTTGTATTTGGATTGTAATGCCAAAATCCTCCCCCTTTAGCTAATATAGCTTTAACCGATTGCTCCACAAGATTTTTCGTTAAATCCGCCTGCACATAGAATTCTAACCCGAAGCCTGTTCCCATTTATATCACTCTCCAAGTAACATTAAAGCCCAAATCTTTTAGCCTCTGCAAATAATTTATAACGTCATCACTAAATCCTTGAGTTGAAACGACTTCTACTGCTTGGGTAATTCCTTTTTCTTGTTGATATGCCAAAAGTTTCCTTATTTTATTTGCAAAGTCACTGTAATCAATAGAGTTTTTTGCCATTGTTGCAAGTCTATACGAATTTTTGGTTTCAACTATTTTTCCAGTCCTCAACAAGACGTCTATATCAGTATGGCCGCTAGCAGTAGTTATGTCCCTTAAAACTGCTTTTAATTCGATATGTAAATTAGTTCCGGCCGCTTATATGGAGGTGGTTGCGTCAGAGTAAACCCAAAAGTTGATATACACTTTGAATTTTCAGAGCTTCTCTTATCGGGCTGAAAGTATCTTTCCTGTCACCGCATCAATCAGCACAACCCTCTCCTTCGCATCTTCCGAGAGCACTATGTGCCAGACAGGCTTGTAGAGCGGGTCTATTTTCTTTATTATGATGTTCCCCCAGAGCTTTCTTAGCGCGTCCGCAGCCTGCTCTTTGGTGAAATTCTCCCTCTCCATGCTAAGCGCTTCAGTTTTCACGAAAGGCAGGTTTGCAAGAGAACCGAGCAGTTCGTGCCTCTCGTTTGGCGGAAGGTCTAGTTTTTCTTTTGCCCAGTAGATTTCCTTCCCGCTCTTCTTGTCAGATGCCTTTCCCGCGAGACCCTTCTCCATGAGCTTTTGCAAAACCCTGCGGCTTCTTCCTTCCTCCATCCCTGCCTGGCCCATTATTTCCTCTATAAGCATTTCCCTGCCCTGAAGCGCTTTGAGGACTTTTGCATCCTCATCCCCGAGTTCATGTAGCATGGAAAGCCCCTTTGATTCCATGAAGTGGCCGTCCTTGAAGTGCACGAACTCCCCTGAGAGCGAGTTCACGAAGCACTCCTTTGCTATGAATTCCCCTTTCCTCGAAGCGGAATCAAACTTCACCCTCCATATCGGGAAGTACTTGAGCCTTATGGAATCTATCCTCTCCGCAGCCCCAAGCAGCCCGAGCATCCTTTTCTTCCTAAGCCCGTCAACAGCCTTGCGCGCATACTCCTCGCTAATCCTCTGCGGCAAAGCGAGCAGTTCCATTGGCTGGCCGCGAATTCCACTCTCTTCGCCTTCCCCTGCATCAGCATCCTCTTCAGATTCCGCCCCGCCTTGCGCAATGCTTTCCTTGCCAACAAGCCCAAGAGCGCTCCTCTCCTCCGCCTCTTCGGAGCCCATCACTTCCTCCATTCCTTCTTCCTCTTCCCCGCCCACATAGCCCCCGGCTTTTATGCTCTCTTCCGAGACGATTGCCCCCTTTGCCTCGATTTCCTTGAGTATTTTCTTGAAGTCAACATTAGTTTTGTATTTAGCGTTGAGTGTGTCTAGCGCGAGCTTTGCCCTCTCCATGCTGATTTCCTTTTCCTCCTTGAGGTTTTTTAGCAGCATTTCGGCGGCAATCCTTGCCACCTGTGCAGAGTCAACCTGTTCGGAGAGGCCAGTTGTCTCCGCATCCCTTCCCTCGTGCTGGCTCTTTCTTGGCCTTATCGCCATCACGAACGCCCTGCTGGTCTCCTCCCTCCGGTCGCCCGTCACCGCAACCCCTACCGGAAGGGTCTTGATGAAGTTCGGGTTGCGGTACTTGCGCGGAATTATTGTAGGGGTCCTCTTTATGACCGCCTTAATGTCGTCATCGAAAATAAGCTTGTGCGTCATTATCACGTCAAGCTGGCTCAGCACTTTCGTGTTTATCGCGGAGGGCTGCTGCGTCGCAAACACCAGTGAAAGCCCGGGCCTTCTTCCCTGCTTTACATATTCAATGAGCCCCGCTGTCGCCGCCGTGACTTCATTGCCGCTCGGGATTAGCGTGTGCGCCTCATCAATGAAAAGCCAGGTAGGGGGTATTTCGAGCTCTAGCAGCTCGTTCATGTTGAGGGACTTGAACCTGTTCGCCGCCTCCTTTCTTGTGGAAATTTTCCTTGCGGCAAGAAGCCTCCTTGCAAGTATCCCTATCACAAGCGCGGTCACATTGTCCTCGAGAAAGGAAGTGTCAAGGATTGTGAGCTGGCCTTCCCTTGAAAGCTCGCCGAGCGGCGTGCCTTTCTCGTGGAATATCCCCCAGCTCTTCGCTGCCTCGAACCTGCTGATTATTGCCCTGATGGAATCCTGCTTGTAGCCTTTTTCCCTGCTGTTCAGCTCGGAATCGGTTTCAAGGCATTCAATCAAGTCCTGCAGGGAATAATTCTTTCCCTTCGGTTTCATTTTCCAATCCGGTTTCACTTTCTCGTTCGTCTCCGCTTTCTTGTACCCCTGCTCGACTTTCTTTATCACCTTGTCAAGCAGCAATCCAGAAACCGAGAACCTGTCAACCCCGAAAGTTAGGGCCCAGTCCTCCCCTGTGAGAAGCGATGGCTGTATTGAGAAGCCGGCATCGTAAGTCGATTTCGGGACCTGGCCTTTCATTCCTTCCGGGATGAATACCTTGAGCCCCGCAAGCCCTTTTGGCTCAAGCCCCTGCTCGCGGAGTTTCTCGACTTCCCTCTCTTCATTGTTCGGGAACTTCATTGACCAGAAAACGCCGATGGGGTCAACAACGATTATTCCGACGTTCTTGTTCTTTTCAGAGAGCTCTTCCGCAATCACCCCGAGAACATAGGATTTTCCCGATCCGCGCGCTCCGCACACGAACACCACATGCGGATTTAGCGAGTCGAGGTGGACGTTCCACCCGTCGAACTCCTTCTCCTGGACCTTGCCTATCTGCAGCGCGGCCTCGAAGCCGTACTTTTTGTAAATGCTCCCTTTCCTTCCTATGAAAACCCCTTTCTGCTCGGGCGCAGTGAGGAATGCAAGCTTCTCCGCCGCCTCGTCAATTGTTTCGGCTGCGCCCCCGGCAGCCATCTGCGCCTTTGCGAGAATCGTTTCCCTTATTTCCTCTTTGGGCGGGGCGATTGGCTTGCTTAGCTCCTCTGGCTCTTTCGCATCGTGGTCAATGTCGAAATCGAATTCCCCGTCTTCCCATTCTTCAGCGCCCTTTTTCGGCGCTTGCCCGTCTTCGGAAACTTCTTTTTCCTCTTCCTCCGAGCTTTCGGAAGTTTCTGCTTCATCATCTTCTTTCTTTTCGCGGGGCGCTGGCGCTCCCCCTCCAATTTCCTCTTTCACTTCCTCGCCTTCCTGCCCTTTCTTCGGCCTCCCGCGTTTTCTTGGCGCTGGCTTTGGCTGCTCTTCTGCGGGGGTTTCTCCTATCCCTTCACCTTGCGCTTTTTCCCCTGCCCCGCTTTCTTTTGCTTCATCATCCCCGGCGCCAGTTTCTTCCCCCACTGGGCCTTCTTCTTCCTGTTCTTCCTTCATTTCCTCGGCTGCCTTGTCCGCCGCATCCTTCTCCTCTTCGGTTTCATCGTCCTCTTCTTCCCATTCCTCTTCCGCATCCCCGCCAGCGACTTCTTCATCGTTTTTGTCAATGGCCTCACGCACCTTCCCTATTTCGGCCTTCTTGCCCTTCAGCACTTCCTCGAAAATGTCTGTTTCAGCGGGGTTTACCTTGGTTTTCTCAACCCCCTCATCCTCGCCGAAATCTCGGGGCCGCTCGCCTTTGGCGTCGATTTCAGGATTTTCCTTTACCATAAAACCCAATTAATAATAGAATTAGAGAATATATAAGTTGCTCTCCTCCGCGTTTTTACGCGAAGTGGTCATACCCGAATTTTGTCAGTTCTTGTTTTGCGCTATTCTTTTCAAGAAAAACCTTGCTGCCAGAGGTTATTCTTCCAACGGCGGTGCCAAGCTTCTTCGCCCTGCCCTCGTATTTTTTTGGCACCGTGAAAACAAGTTCGAAGTCTTCCCCCCCGAAAAGGGCGCAATCTACTGGATCCTCTCCTAGTGCGGCGGCCGCTTTCCTAGTTTCTTCATTGATTGGTATTTTTTCAGCAAAAAGTATTGCCCCCTTCCCGCTCGCGAGGCAGATGTTCCTTACTTCAGAGGCAAGGCCATCGCTTACATCCTCCATTGCATTTGCAATTGCGGCAATTTTGCGCGAAACATCCATCCGCGCTTTCGGCTCGAGGTGCCTTTTCTTCACCGAATCAAAGCCATCCATTTTCCGCTGGAAGAGCTTGAGGCCTGCTGTTGAGGCTCCCAGATTTCCAGTAACAAAAATCAAGTCCCCCTCCTTTGAGCATGAGCGGAGCGGGAGCCTTTTCCTTTTCTTGAGTTCGCCGATAAGGGTGATGTTTACAACAATGAGTTCACCGTGAGTTGTGTCCCCTCCGAGCACATCAATCCCGTTTTCCTCGGCGGATTCGTAAATCCCGCCATAAAACCCGTCAATGAATTCAACAGTCGTTGCTTTTGGCAGGCAGATGGAGATGAACGCATATAATGGCTTTCCGCCCATTGCTGCAATGTCACTAACGTTTGATTCCATGGCTTTTATTCCAATCTGCCGTGGGAGAAAGTAATCCAGGGAAAAATGGTCGCGTTCGACAAGCATGTCAGTGGTTACAGCCAGGAGCTTTCCTCCAAACTCTATTACCGCAGCATCATCACCGATGCCTACTACAACTTCCCTGTGCTTTGGCCGACGGGAAATGCGTTTGATGAACGCAAATTCGCCGCCGATTTCACTCAGGAGCACAGAAGCCACCACAGATGAAAACCAAGTTGAGGCTCAGTTTCTTTGGGCAACTGTCTTCTGCTCCTTTTTCTTTGCGCCGGAAAGTTTTTCATGCACTATTTGTGCCGCCTTTTCGCCGCTCAGGAACATCGCGCCAAAGATTGGGCCCATGCGCGGCAGGCCAAAGGTACTGTTGACCGCCATTCCGCAGACCACAAGCCCAGGGTATAGTTCCTCCGTCCTTTCGACAGTTACCCTCTCGGCTTCTTCTGCCCACATGCTTCCTTCCCTGCCCCTTACCGGGAAGCCTATTTTGTCCCCGGCAACAGATGCTATTTCAGTAGCATGGCCCGAGGCATCTACAACCATTTTTGCCCTGAACGCCAAGGGGTCAACGCATGTGACCCATTCGGGGTACTCTGAAACAACGTGCCAATTCGCGACTACTCCCTTGATTCCCTCTTTGCCCCTATAGATTACGTCAACCACTTCAATTGCATTCAACATCTTTGCCCCTGCATCGAATGCCTTTGCAAGGAGCTTTGTAGCAACCTCGTGCGCATCCCCAACATACAGGCCCGCCTTATAGGGCTTCATTGACTTGACACCTGCCTCCTCGAGCAGATACATTGCATCCTTTTCTATAACTAGCTTGTTCATCAGCATCCCACCAAGATACATGCCGCCTCCTGGCTTGATGTTCTTTTCGATTATGACCGTCTTGTAGCCCTTCTCGGCAAGCTTCCATGCAGCTATCGTGCCCGAAGGCCCGGCACCGACAACTATCACGTCAACATCCGTGCAGTCATACAACTCCTTCATGTACTCCGAAATGATTGCCTGTGAAATGTCTTTTTCATCAATACTCATCTCGATTCCCTTTACCATACAAAACCACCTCTCAAAACCAAGTAAGGAAATTACGCATCAAACCCTCTTTACCCAGACAGTGTTCCCACGCAGGAAATAGCGCAGGAGCCCCCTTTGTGCCATACCTTTGTCCCTCAGCTCTGCCTGTACTTCCATTGAAAGAGTCCTTAGATTCACTTTTCCCTTGTGCCTCAACAAACCACCACACCAAAAACAAGCAATAAACCAAATAAAAATTTGATGCCCATCCAAAAAACCCTTGCAAAACTATTTTTTTGAAAAAAGCTCCTCTACCTTGACGAACGACCCGTCATTTTCCTGCTTCGCATACTTGTGCCTAGTCTTTACGCCTGTGCGTTTTTCATTGAACGTTTCCATTCCCCTTGTCTTCTGGTCAAGGCGCATTGAACAAAAATCAGGGCCGCACATGGAACAAAAGTCAGCACCGGTGGAAAGGTCCTGCTGCCTGTACTCACGCGCCCTGTCAGGGTCAAGGGAAAGCGCAAACTGCTTTTCCCAGTTCATTTCATAGCGTGCCCTTGAAAGCTCATCATCCCTATCCCTTGCGCCTTGCACGCCTTTCGCGATGTCGGCTGCATGCGCAGCAATCTTGTACGCAATTATGCCCTCGCGCACGTCAACCGCGTTAGGCAACCCAAGGTGCTCCTTTGGCGTGACATAGCACAAATAGTCAGCGCCATAAAATCCGGCCATTGCAGCGCCGATTGCCGAGGAAATATGGTCATAACCAGGGGAAATGTCTGTCACTAGCGGGCCCAGGACATAGAATGGCGCGCCATGGCAATGTTTTTTTTGTAGTTCCACGTTCAGTTTTATTTCGTGCATGGGGATATGCCCTGGCCCCTCAACCATTACTTGGACTCCTTCTTCCCAGCAGCGCAGCGTCAGTTCCCCGAGTGTCTTGAGTTCGGCAATCTGCGCTTTGTCGGTCGCGTCATGGAGGCACCCCGGCCTCAAGGAATCACCGAGGCTCATTGTTATATCATGCTCCGCAAAAATCCCGAGTATCTGGTCAAACACCTGGTACAAGGGGTTCTCTTGCATGTGCACCGACATCCAGCGCTGCATGATGCTGCCTCCGCGCGAAACAACCCCCGTTATCCTACCTTTCGTGAGCGGGAGGTGTTCTAACAGAATTCCAGAGTGTATAGTCATGTAGTCAACCCCCTGGCGTGCCTGCCTCTCAATAACATCCAAAAAATCTTCAGGCTTGAGGTCATCAATAGTCCCTTTTTCCTCAACCACCTGGTAGGTTGGAACTGTTCCGATGGGAATTGTCGCTTCATCGATTATTGCCTGCCTTATTTCATCCAGGTTGCCCCCCGTGCTCAGATCCATTGCGGTATCGGCACCATACTTCATGCAAACCCTGACCTTTTCAACCTCTTCCCCAATGGACGCCCTGACCCTCGAGGCACCAATGTTGGCGTTGATTTTTGTCGTAAGCCCTTTCCCAATCCCTATGGGGCTCAGCTTTTTCTTCAAGTGATTTGTATTTGCTGGGATAATTACCCTTCCCTCGGCAATTTCCTGGCGGAGCTTCTCCGCTTCAATGTTCTCTTTTCGGGCAACAGTTTCCATTTCCCCGGTGATTATGCCTTGCTTAGCGAGATGCATCTGTGTGACCATGGGCAACCAACTCCTTTTCCTTGCACGAACGGATTATTTCGCGGACTTTCTTCACTTCACCGTAAACATCATTTGTTGAAACAATTCCGGAAATCATTGCAGCAGAATCAGCGCCAGCCTCAATTACAGAGGCCACATTAAAGCGTTTTATGCCGCCTATTGCCACCAAGTGCCTTGAAACAACTTTGCGTACCTGCCTAACCACTTCCAATCCAATGGGCTGGGTGTCATGGTGCTTTGTTGTTGTATGGAAAATATGCCCAAGGCTCAAATAATCAGCCCCAAGTTTTTCCGCTTCGATAGCCTGCTGCACTGTATGCACAGTGTAGCCGATTATCGCGCTAGGCATAACCCGACGTATGATTTCCACTGACAGGTCATCCTGGCCTACATGTATCCCGTCAGCGCTCACAGCTAATGCGATGTCAAGCCTGTCATCAACAATGAACTCTGCTCTTCCGGCGCACATTTTCCTTAGCTTGAAAGCCTCCGCATACATCTCGTTGGTAGGCCTGCCTTTTTCTCTGTACTGGACAATCTTTGCCCCTGCATCAAGTGCCTCACCTACGTCGCTGAAAATCCCGTTGCGGGAAAGCCTTGAGTCAGTAATGAAATATAAGTCCCAATCTTTTACAGCTTCCGCTCTGTAATCCAAAAAAAACAGCCTTCCAAGGAAGACTCGGAAACAAACAGTTTTAAACACTCAGAAAACAAAAGATAGAAGAACGCCTATTGACGTAATCAGGGTTTTTTTCTTTTTAATATCGTTTCTAAAGTAGTCTTATTTTTTGCGATAAAACTTGTCCATTAGGCAATAGCGTTATGAATTCTGCGAGTTGCGACTTCCAACTCGTCAAGCCTGAAAATAAGTTGCCATTGTATTGGTACTTTGAATAAATAAGTAACCTTGCAGGGCTGCTTATTGTGGCCCAAGTTTATACTCCGGGTCAGATTATTTGTGTACCTTTCATGCCTTTGAAGTGTGTGTCGCTTGTTATCAATGTTGCGTTGTTGAGCTTTGCAGTTGAGTAGATTAATGAATCTGCCATTGGCAGGTTGCTTGTGGTGCTTGTTTTTGCTGCATCCAGCGCGGTTCGGCTGTCGGTGTCCTTTATTGCGGAGCTGCTGATTATGTAAGCCACTGCTTTGCTTGCCTTGGCCTCGCCGAAAGTTATTTTTACGCGCCTGAAGACTTCGTAAATGATTATTGGCGAGGATATTATGGATTGCCCGGCGTGCTTTTTGATGAGTTTTGCGAATGGCTGGGCTTTCTTGCCGTTACCAAAATATTCTATCCAGCCGCTTGAATCAATCAAAACGTTCACTGTGGTCACGCAAACCCTCTGGTGAAATGCCTTTGAGCATGCCCATGGCGTTCTCTATGCCGCCTACCTTTACCAATTCTATTGAGTCACCTTTTTCGAGAATGACGATTTTGTCCCCAGGCCTGAACTTTAGGGCTTCACGGGCTTTTTTTGGTATGACTATCTGGAACTTGCTTGAAAGCGTCACGGTTTCCATGAGAATAACAACCGCCTAAAAGATTAAATGCTTTACTATAGTGGTATCGATCAATAAAAGTAAGACAAATAGCCCATGCTTATGTTTGCCTTTAAAAGACATGTTTGTTCTGCCTTTCACTACTCGCTTCTGCCCCGCGGGTGGAACCCGTGCCCCGGCTTCCTGTGCGGCCCTGCCCTTGAATGGCCCATGTGGCCGCCGCTTCCGCCATGCCCTGCCGGCCTGTGGCTTCTTCCGGGCCCCGCGTGCCCGCGTCCGCCGCCAAAACCGGAGTGCCCGTGCCCTGCGCCAAAGCCTGAATGTGAGCGCCCCGCGCCATAGCCTGTGCCTCTCTGCCCCCTTCCGTGCCCGCCGAAAGGACGGCCGCCCTGCATTCTGCGGGGCTTGAACTGCCTGTGCAAAACAACGTGTTCGGCTTCAGGGGTCTGCTCGCCCTTTATCGCTATGGAAGTGTTCCTGAGAATGTCCCTGAAAAGGTAGTGGTCTGAAGGCGCGAGAAGGGTTATCGCCTTGCCGTTCGCGCCCGCGCGCGCGGTCCTGCCGATCCTGTGGATGTAGTCTTCCTGGGACTGCGGGACATCGTAGTTGTAAATGAAATTGACCCCCTTTATGTCAAGCCCCCTTGCCGCGACATCCGTTGCAACGAGGATGTCGATGCTGCTCTTGTGCAATGATTCGAGCGCGCGCAGCCTTCTCCCCTGCGTGAGGCCTCCGTGTATCGCGAGCGCATTGACCCCGTTTTTGCTAAGGTTCTTTGCCACGACATCCACTTCGCTCCTCGTCCTGCAAAAGACAAGCGAGAGCCCGGCCGCGTTCTGCTTCAAGAGGTGCACGAGCACTGAGAACTTTTCCCCGCCTGAAACATCATAATAAACCTGTTCGAGCAAATTGGTCTCGACAAACGCCTCGCTCTGGATGAGTGAAGGCTTGCGCATGTGCTTTTCCGCAATCCTGTCAACATCCCTTGTGATGGTCGCGCTGAAAAGGAGTGTCTGCCTATGGCCCGGCAGATGGCTCATTATCCTTTCGACATCGTTGATGAACCCCATGTCCGCCATCCTGTCGGTTTCATCGAGAACGAAAAACTTCACCGAAGAGAGGTGGAGCGTGCGCTGGCCTATGTGGTCCAAAACCCTCCCCGGGGTCCCAACAGCAATTTCGGAAGTCTTCAGGCCCTGCACTTGCTGGCCATACCCGACCCCGCCATAAACTTCAGCAATCCCCACATGCTTGTACTTGCCCAAATCCCTCATTGACTGAGCGACCTGCACGCACAGCTCCCTTGTAGGAGTAAGTATTAGCGCCTGCACCCCTTTTCCCCTTACAACTTTTTCAAGGATAGGAAGGCCGAAAGCGGCCGTCTTTCCCGAGCCTGTCTTCGACTGCCCTATGATGTCGTGGCCTTTCTGTATTTCGGGAATCGTCTTGAGCTGTATGCTCGTAAATTCCGAATAGCCCATTTCCTTTATAGCCTTGACCAGCTCAGGGTCAAGGGTTATCCCACCAAGATTCAATCAAACCACTGTTAAAAGAAATTGAAGCGGACACTTTATAAAACCATGAACGCCGGGCTTTTTTTCAGAGAAATTCCACATTTTTCAGGTTTTTGAAGTGGGTATCGCCAGTTACCACGATGGCGCCTAGTTTTTTTGCCGTCGCCAAGACAATTGCGTTGGAGAGGCCAAAGTTGTTGTCGTATTTTTTCCTGACAGCGTGCTTCATTTTTCCGGCGTTTTGTGCAACCTTCATGTCAAGCTCAACTATGGCGGAGTTGGTTTCGATAAAATCCAGGTCTCTCTCAAAATAGCCGTGATTTTCCCTGCTATATTTGTCCGCAAGTTCGGCTATGACTATTGTAGGGGTGAAACAGTTTTTCATCTCAATTATCTGCCTGACTTTTTCGCCGGTTTTCGTGCCCTGGAAATACTCTATCCATGCGTGGCTGTCAAGCACGTATTTAGAGCTCGTGAAAATCATCCTCATCCCTCTTGAAGGGCTTCATTTCCGGGTGCGCGCCGAACATGCTTTTCGGTATCCTTACTTCCTTGCTCGCCATTTTCCTTATTGCCTTGTCGTATGACTTGACCCCATATTTCCTTTTTATCTTCTCGAGGATTGCAACTGTGGACTTTTCGACTTGTATGGTTGTGGTATCCAAGTAATCACCCATATTACTATAGCTATAGTTATATTTAACTTCGCTTGCCATTTGCCCTATCACCTATAAAGCGCCCACGCCTTCATTTTCTGCTGGCCGATTTCGTGCAGGCTTGTTTCAACCGCCCTGCGCAGCTCGTGCAGCTCCTGCTCGTCGCGTATCTCTATTCTGGTTTTCTTGTCTATTAGTTTCGGGAAGCCGTTTTCGCCCCTGATAACATATATCTCTCCGTCCGCGCTCTGCGAGCCTGAGAGGATTTCCCTAACCCGCTCCATTCCCTTTCCAAGTTTTGCATGCGTCCTCTTCACGCACTGGGAGCAGCACCTGATTGGGTTTTCCGCATAGTATCTTAGGGGCTTGCAGCTGGTTTTTTTCACAAGGCCGGCGCCAATAAGTTCGGAGAGCATTTTGTACACCGTGGCGTGCGCGAGCCCAGCTTCCATTATTATTTCCTCGCCGCTCTTAGGCTCGACTTTCCACAAAAGCCTGTAGACAAGAACGTGGTTTGCGGAAAAGTCAGGAAAGATGTGCCTGAAGAACCCAAGCAGCTCGTTTATTTCGCCATTCAATTGCCAAATCCCACTAAACTGGGCTTGCGCAATTAATATTGCTTGGGTTGAAAAAGCATCAACACGCCGGTTGATTGCCGCTCTCGAAAATAAAATTTCACCAACCCAACGCAAGCCTCCGCCTTTAGACGTGGGTCAATGCCGGCTTGCGTTCCGTTGACGGACTTCATGGCGCCATTGGGAAGCCCACGCCTTTAGGCGTGGGAGGCGTCACCAATCCAGACTGGGCGACTACGTCGCCCTACAGGGAAACCCGGCACTTTAGTGCCGGGAGGATGTCACGAAAGGTCGAGGTGGGTGCTGTAGAGGAATGCAGCATCCTTCTCGTGCTTTTTGAGCGCCTCGTAGACAAGTATCGAGAGGTGCGAGCTCGAAACCTCCTGCCCGCCTTTGGCAAGTTTGGCCTTGACTTCCTTTAGCACCATTTCCGCAATCTTCTCACTCTTTTTTTCATCAAGGTGCGCGTTGAGGCAGGCGGCGTACGCGGAGCCATAGAGCTTTTTGTCGTCGAACTTTTCCCTGTGCCCTCCCCTCTTTACTGTGTAAATGATTTTTTTGCCTTTTTTCCTTTCAGCCAATGTTTATCACCCCGTTCGCTATGAGTATGAGCACCCAGCCGAGGAAGACCAGCAGCAACCCCATCGCAAGCCTCATGAAGCCCCTGTTGTCCTGCTTCCACCTCTTTATGTCCTGCACCTTCGCAATTCCGAAATAAACGATGAATAGTATAGCGAGCAGGGGGAGCACGAATATGAAGTTGTAGAGCAGCATCAGCAGGAACGCGGTGAAATCAAAGTTCTGCGAAAGCACAGTTATTATTGCAAGGTACGGAGCGCCTGTGCAGGGGAGCTCTACCGCCGCCACAAATGCCCCCAAAAAAATTACTCCCGGAAGCGTGAGGTTTTTTGAGAGGTTATGGATTTTTTTCGCGTATTCTGGCGAGATTGCGAGCGAAAACCCCTGCCCATACCAATAGAAATCCTTTATTTCAACAAGGCCTGCTGCAATCACAAGGACTGCGACCCCTATCGAGATGTACTCCGCTATCACAATCGGCATCTGGACAAAGAAGTAAATCAGCCCAAGCCCTGCGAGAAGGTAAGTGGCATACACAGCCGCAATGTAGGCAAGCCCGAACTTTAGCAGTGCCTGCTTCGTTTTCGCCCCCGTGAGCACGGTTGAAACGAGCAGCATAAGCACGCCTATCGCGCAGGGGTTGATTGAATCAATCGCTGCCGTGACAACCACCGTGCCAAGCGCCGGGAGCACCGCTTCAACCGCCATTCGGCACACCTCCCTTTGAATCAAAAACTATGCGGATGTAATCGCCGGGCGGCACCTGCGAGTAAGGGGCGATAACATAATCGTCGAATTCGTAATTCGGCTTTCCGTTCACGTAGAGCATGACTTTTCCTGGCCTGCCGCTGCACAGATCGCCGTTGCTTTTTTCCAAAACACTTCCGTCTTTGAGCACTACCTTCAATTGTTCACTGGAGAATTCCCCTTTGATGGAGTGGAAGTATTCCCCCAGCGAAACGTCTTCAAGCTCCTTTACCGTCCCTTCGACGTGTATCCTGTAATCGTTGTGGTTGTGCAGCAGGCTTTCGCCTTCCCTCCCTTCAATGCCTTCCGATTCCCCGAGCGCAAGCCTTTCCCCGCAGGCCCACACTTCGTAGTCCGCATGCCAGTGCACCGGCCCGCCTGTTGCCGAATCGAGGTTTTCCTTCACGGTTGTCCCAACCACATAAAGGGTCGAGATTGCAATCGTTGCCACTATTATGGAATAGCATATTTTTTTTGCCTGCGCGCCCATCTTCTCCGCTGAAAGTACGGAAAAACCTACCACTGCGAGTATTATTGCCGTGGAAACGCCGAGCCAGAAAACTTCGTTGCCGCCGCTCTGCGCGCCTTCTTCAGAGTGCGCGAAAACAAGGCCGGCTGCGAGGAGCAGGAAAATTGCCGCGAGCACTGCCCTGGTCATCTTGGATTCCTCAACAGAACTCGCAAATGTGCGCTTCGCTTTCCTTTCCCGCTTTCTTCGGGGTTTTCGCTTTTCCCCGCCCTTTTTTTTTCTTTGCCAAATCCATGCCTCTTTGCCAGGAACTAATAAGCGATTCCAGATATTTAAGCGTTTGCGAGCGGGAAATCCCACTGCTTTAGCTGTGGGATGAGAGCGA
>CAYJWI010000017.1:0-25003 GCA_964373815.1 uncultured archaeon
TGCTCGGTAATAACAGTCCCGGGAAATTACACAGTTTCCAATAACATCGCTTCGGCAGCAACTTCAGGCCCCTGCATCAGCGTGTTCGCGGACAACGTCACAATCAACGGCAACAACTTTACACTCACCGGCAGCGGCGCTGACTCCGAGTCAATAGGCATTTATTCAGGGAACGTCTCAGGGCTCAAGGTGAGCGGGCTGACAATCACAGGCTTCAATACTGGAATAGCCCTTGATTCCACAAGGAACGCACAAATCAATAATAACACCATTAACCTCAATCATTTCGCACTGGTCGGGGATGGCCAGTCATCGGCAGTGCTTTCAAAAAACAAGTTGGTGCAGAACAGTGCGGTGCTGCAGACAAACCTCTATTCTTACAAGGACATTATTATAATGAAAGACAATGATACGAGGGCTATTATCCCGAATGATACGAGCGTTAGGTGATATGAAAATGCGCGCTAGACAGGCAATGGTTTCAGGGATTATAATAGTTATAGGGGTACTGCTTGCGGCGGGATTCATCCTTTACGCAAAGCCAGCCCTGCAGGGCAATAGCCCCGCAGATGTAACAGGCAATGTCGCGCTTGCAAAGGCGCCCCCTGGGAAGGCAATCTCGAAGGCCGCTTCAATAGCATGCGTGCCTTTGAACAATTGGAGCTTCGGCCCTTTACTTCGTGGTACTGGCTCTGGGCCAAAGTGTTATTGCATACACTACACAGACATACAAAAAGAGTTGTGCGGAGAGGTTACCCCTGATGCTTTCGGGGGGTTTGGAGGTAGTGGGGTGACCGCTGAACAGTGCTCTGGGGTCAGTTCGATAAGCGACGAAAGCCAAATTAGTTACGGAGACTTTGCGTACGGGGGGTTTGTGGTGCCCCCGGAACTGCCTGTAGAAGCGCTTTCCATAGGCCCTGAAAAGGAATGGCACGAAGCCACCTACGCCTCGCTTTTCGGGTTCGATCATTTTACTGACCCTGCCAGCTCCGCTGAGCCCAGTGCCTCTGCAAGGAAGGATGCGGCAATAGAAGATTACAAAAACTCCGAAAGCGAATGTGATCTCAAATATATTGCCGTCACAACTGTTGGCAAAGTTTACAAGTGCTCTACCGAAGATTCGACGATGGTCGGCTGCAAGCCTGAAGAAGAGCAATCCTGCGCCCAGATGTTAGAGAAAATCAGGCCCTGGTTGCCACATGAGGATTTCCCTGGCCCGAGCTATTATGATGTGGATGAAGGCGAACCTACTATTATTGCCGCACCCCAAATACCACTTGGCGCAAGGGGCGAGGGCAAAATTGATTTTTCCGGAAGCGCTGAAAACAATGGACCTGCAGCAAACCTTGCCGCAGGTTCACATGGCAATTCAAGCTTTGCCACAACAAATGCACCTGCTGCTGCATACTTTGCGGATCAGCCAATCTGCCCGACAGAGGCTCTCGTTGATGGGAGTGTCTTGAGCCTTAGCTTGAAGATAGAGGCGGCGGGCAGCCAGCTGCGCGGCCTCAAAATTGCAATAGACCAGCTAGTCAAAAAACTGGATGATATTTATGCCCAATTAGCAGTTGTCAATCAAAAAATTTCAGACGGCACGGCGACAGCGGCAGATTTCACGCAGCAGGGTGTCTTGCAAGATGCCTTAAAAACGGTTAAAGAAGATATTAGAGCAAAAAATAAGGTTTACAGTTCTATGTGGGAAACTCGGGAGAAGTTGAGGGCCACGAAGCTTGCAGCGGCTAAAGAAGTGGCGGCAAAACTAGGTGGCGGCGGAAGAATTACAAAAGCAGTGAGCTGCATTCCAAGAGTTGGAGCTGTTCTGGCCCTTGCCATGGGGGCTTCAAAAGCCAGCGGCGGCACTGCGCAGAATTTTGCAGATGCTTTTGCTGATGTGACGCTTGCCTTCAACCCGCTTACGGTTCCTTGGCAGGGGGGCCAGTTGGCAGGCGATGCAATCAATAACGCATATACCGCCTACCAGAACAAGGCAAAGCGGGCCCAGGAAATTATAAGTGCAGACGTTGGGAATGCATTCTCCAAAGAAGTCAGGCCACAAACTGCAACAGTGTGCACACCAGAAGGGATGGCTGCTCGTACCCAAGCCAAAGAGAGCTATGAAAACTATATTAAGGTAGGAAAGAAAGCATGGGCAGATAGCATGCATGGCCAATGATTTGATCGGTGCAGCCTGGTGGTATACGCTCTCCAAAAAAAGCAAGCCAAAATCCTAAAATGCATGCACAAGGCAAGCGTCAATTTCCATTAGCAGGGCCGAAAAAAAGTATCAAGAAGCTTTCAAATGTTTAAAAGATAAAATAATCTTTGACACTACAAAATAAGCCGTGGCGGCATTAACCGTTGTTGGCCAAGGACAAAATTTACGTGGCAGGCTCCAAACTCGGCTTCCAAAACACATTTATATTACTTTATGCAATTAATTCTACTATGCTTTCAGCATGCGGATACAGGCAAAAGGACAAGATGGAACGCATAACCGAAGGCATGGCAATGTATTTCAATTCCTGCTTTTTTTACTTTTGGTAAGAAGCCCCCTCAATAAAGCGCGGGGCGTCCATTGAAAGGCAGGGGTAAGTGTAGAGCGGATGAGGCAGAAAGGGATAGGAAGCTAAAAAAAGGTTTGCAGAAAAGGCTGGCGGAAAGAGCGGGCAGGGGAATGGGGAATTGGCAGGCAAAAAAACGAAGCTTGAAAAAACAAAGCAAAACAAAGGGATGCGCATGGAAGTTGAAAAGGCAAGAAAGCAGATTGACAAGATAGACGGCGAGCTGCTAGGGCTGCTCAACAAAAGGATTGCCCTTGCTGTTGAGATAGGCAGGGGCAAGAGGAAGGCAAAAGAGCCCGTCTACGACCCCGCGCGCGAAGAGGAAATAATAGGGCGCCTCAAGGGAATGAACAGGGGGCCGCTCGGAAGCGAGGACCTCGAGTTCATTTACAGGGAAATATTCGGGATTTCGAGGAAATGCCAGGAACCGATTTCAATAGCATACCTCGGCCCAGAAACCACTTTCACCCACAGCGCCGCCATAAAGCACTTCGGCGAGAGCGCGGAAATGAAGGGCTTTGAGACGATAAAAGAAGTATTCATTGCTGTGGAGAAGGGGGAAGCGGATTACGGCGTTGTCCCGGTTGAAAACTCTCTGGGCGGCAGTGTCATTTACACCTATGACATGTTCATCACATCGCCACTAAACATCGTTGCCGAGGTTTCGGAAAAGGTTTCGCACAACCTTGTCTCGAGGTACAGGCTAGGCGACATTGAAAGGATTTACACCCACCCGATGGCGCTTGCGCAGTGCAGGGACTGGATTTCCAAAAACCTCCCGAAAGCGGAGGTCGTTGAGGTTTCCTCCACGGCAAAAGGCGCCGAGGCAGCAAAGCTTTACGTGAACTCCGCGGGAATAGGCTCCGAGCTCGCGGCAGCGCATTTCGGTGTTCCGCTAATCGCGCGCAACATACAGGACAAGGCGAACAACACGACAAGGTTCCTCGTGATTGGAAAGGGCACTCCTAAAAAATCGGCAAAATGCAAGACGAGCATAATGTTCACGACAAGGAACCGGGTGGGCGCGCTGTTCTATGCGCTTGAGCCCTTCAAGAAGAACGGCATAAACCTCACCATGATAGAGTCAAGGCCGGATAGGACCAGGAAGTGGGACTACGTCTTCTTCCTCGACGTGCAGGGCTTTGCAGGGGACAAAAAGATAAAAAAGGCGCTCTCCGAAATGAAGAAAAACACGGGCTTCCTAAGGGTTCTTGGAAGCTATCCTGAAAAGGCGTGAAAAAAATGGCGAAAAGGAAACAAGTGAGAAAAGCAACAAAGCCTGCTAAAAAAAGTACTTCTGCAAAATCAGAAGTCAAAAGGCTCGAGGGGATAGCCTTCGGGCTTCGCAAGGACATACTCGAATGCACAACCATCGCAGGCTCGGGCCATCCCACCACGAGCCTTTCTTGCATCGACATCATGACTGTATTGTACTTCCACGAAATGAAGCATGATGCGAAGAACCCCGAATGGGCCGAAAGGGACCGCTTCATCATGAGCAAGGGTCACGGCGCGCCCGCACTCTACGTGTGCCTTGCAAAGGCAGGGTATTTTCCAGCCGAGGAGCTAAAGAAATTGCGCAAAATAGATAGCATGCTGCAAGGCCACCCTGACCGCGTGAAGACACCCGGGGTCGAGATTTCCACAGGCAGCCTCGGCATGGGCCTTAGCGTCGGCAACGGAATGGCATTGGCAGGAAAGCTAGACAAAAAAAATTACCGTGTATTTGTCCTTATGGGCGATGGGGAATTGCAGGAAGGACAGTGCTGGGAAGCGATAATGTGGACCCCCTTTGCAAAACTTAACAATGTCACAGTGATAGTTGATAGGAACAACCTGCAAAACGACGGCTGGGTGGACAAGACCAAAGATGTCGAGCCGCTTGGCAAGAAGTTCGAGGCATTCGGCTGGAAGGTGCTCAAAATCAACGGGCACAAGATTGCTGAAATACTTGCCGCGCTCAAAAAGGCGAAGGCCTCGAGGCAGCCAGTGTGCATCATAGCGAAAACCGTGAAGGGCAAGGGAGTGAAGTTCATAGAGAACGACCCGGACATGCACGGCAAGGCGCTCACCCCGGAACAGTACGAGCAGGCGCTCAAGATTTTGAAATGATGGTTTTTATGGGAATCGAAACGAAATACAAAAAAGGCGACAAAGCCGCGACAAGGGACGGCTACGGCGATGCCCTGCTCGAGCTCGGCTCAAAGCACGAGGAAATCGTTGCGCTCGACGCAGACCTTGCGAAGAGCACGAAGTCCATCCTGTTCGGCAAGGCATTCCCCGGCCGCTTCAGGTATGTAGGGATTTCCGAGGCTGACATGGTTTCAATGGCAGCCGGCCTTGCGCGCTGCGGGAAAGTCCCTTTTGCGAGCTCTTTTGCCTGCTTTGTCGTGAACAGGGCGCTTGACCAGATGAGGGTGAGCGTTGCCTACTCGCAGACCAATGTCAAAATAGTCGGGAGCCATGGCGGCATCTCGACCGGCGATGACGGCCCAACGGGGCAGGAAATAATGGACATTGCAGTGATGAGAAGCATGCCGAATTTCAACGTGTTCGTCCCTGCGGATTATTACGAAACCGTGGCGTGCACGAGAGCGATGTACGAAAATACCGGGCCTGCGTATATGCGCACCTGCAGGGAAAAGACCGAAATACTTTATGATAGTGTCCCGGATTTCAGGCTTGGGAAAGCGGACATTTTGAAGGATGGAGGCGATGCTTCCATAATCGCGTGCGGAGCGCTTGTGCAGGAAGCGATGAAGGCTTCCCGCATGCTTGAATCTAAGGGGATTTCGGTGTCGGTCGTGAACTGTGCATCTATAAAACCTTTTGATTTCCAAACTGTTGGGAAGGAGTGCGGCAAAGGCTTGGTTGTCAGCGCGGAAGACGGGGTCGTGAACGGCCTTGGCAGCGCGGTTGCTGAAGTGATTGCCGAGCAAAAGCTCGGTGCGAGGCTTTTGCGGGTTGGGCTGAAAGGTGGTTTTGCGGAATCGGGAAAGGCCGCGGAGCTACTCAAGAAATACAACATGGATGCTGAAGCGATTGCAAGAAACGTGGTCAATGGATTGGAGGCTGACAGGAAATGATAATAGTTATGGACAAGGCCACGAGCCAGAAGGACATAGACCACGTCGTTGACATAATAAAGAAGGCTGGCCTCAAGGCGCACATTTCTAAGGGTTCGATGAAGACGATTGTGGGCGTAATCGGCGATGAGTCAAGGCTCGAGAAGGAAGTAATAGAGAGCCTTGACTTTGTCGAAAAGGTAATGCTGATACAAAAACCATACAGGAGAGCATCGAGGGAAATGCACCCGGAGAACACGGTAATCGATGTCGGTAGCGGTGTAAAATTCGGCGAAAAGGATGCAGTGATGATTGCCGGGCCTTGCAGTGTCGAGAGCGAGGACCAGATTTTCGAAATTGCGAACGCGCTCAAGAAAATCGGGGTAAAGGTCTTCAGGGCCTCCGCGTACAAGCCGCGCACTTCGCCTTACGCTTTCCAGGGCCTTGGGGAAAAGGGACTCAAGCTCATAAAGAAAGTCAAGGATGAAACAGGGCTCATTGTTGAAACAGAAGTGATGGACACACGCAATGTCGAAATCGTAGCAAGGCACGTCGACATACTGCGCGTAGGCGCGAGGAATACGCAGAATTTTGACTTATTGAAAGAGGTCGGCAAGGTGGACAAGCCGGTTATACTGAAGAACGGGCTTGCGACAACGATTGATGAATGGCTCTTTGCAGCAGAGTACATAATGAACGAGGGGAACAACAACATAATACTCTGCGAGCGCGGCATCAGGACTTTCGAGCCGCATACTAGAAACACTCTAGACATCAGCGCAATCCCAATCCTCAAGGAGATCACCCACCTGCCTGTGATTGTCGACCCGTGCCATGCGGCTGGTAGGCGCGGGCCTATACCTGCCTTGAGCAAGGCTGCAATCGCCGCGGGTGCGGACGGGCTCATGCTCGAAGTGCACTCTGACCCCGAGCATGCGGTCTCGGACCAGGCGCAGCAGCTAAAGCCCGCGGAGTTCGAGAAGCTTTTCAAGGAACTCAAGGTAGTCGCGCAGGCTGTCGGAAGGAACCTGATATAGATTGGGCGGAGCAAAACAATATCCTGCATGCCCTGTGCTTCAATCAAGAGACAGGCTCGCCTTAAGCGCATTGTTGACCTGAATCATTGTTTGCGGCTTTAAAGAACTGAGGATTTTTATTATTCTGTGCCCCCTTGAAATAGTCCTTATCTGATTGCAGAGAATTGTGCTCTTTTCCTTCAACCCGGATTCCCGGGGCTCCACAACCACAGTAGTGGGGTAGTTCTTGTCAGGCATTGCAGAAGTTACAGGGACTATAATGGTGGTGGAACTGAACTTGTTGCCAACATCGTTCTGAACAACCAAACAAGGCCTAATTTTTCCCTGCTCCGAACCCATCACAGGTTCGAGGTTTACCAAAACAATGTCGCCGCGCTTAACGTTCATCTAACAACCTGTCCGCTTCAACACTGGCAAACTTCCAGTCTTCCTCTGTCTGCTTATTGAGCTTGTCGTACTTGACATAGAATTCTTTCATAAGGCTTTCCTTCTCCCTTCTGCCCAAAGCCTTCTCCACAACTATCCTCTCATCTTCAATTTTCACTATAACCTTGTCCTTAGGCTTTATCCCCTTGGCATTCCTCAAAGCCTTTGGCAAGGTTATCTGCCCGCGCTCCCCAACTGAACTAATGCCTTCATACACAAAAATCACCTACATACTATTTACATACTATTCATATTAAAAACCTACACAGATTTCCGCCCAAATCCAGCCCATGGCAACGTATATATTCCTGCTTTGCTTTCATTTCTTGGCGGTCACATGAGAATCATCCTCTGCAGGCACGGCGAAACGGATTTCAATGTCCAGAAGAGGCTGCAGGGAATCCTCGACACAGAGATAAACGGGCGCGGCAGGAAGCAGGCAAGGCTCGTCGCGCAGAGGCTCAAGGGCAAGGAGATTGAATACGCTTTTTCCTCGCCGCTCAAGAGGTGCAGGGAAACCGCGAAGGAAATAATGAAGTTCCACAAGGCAAAGCTCGTTTTCAGGCCTGACTTGCGTGAAATCGACCTCGGTATTTATGCCGGCATGGACCGCGACGAGATTGACCACAAATACCCGGAAATATGGGCGCGCAGGGTCGACAACAAGTACTCCTTCCACCACGAAGGCGGGGAGAGCTACAGGGACATGGACGAGAAGCGCGTTCGGCCCCTGCTAAAGGAGTTCTCGGAGAAGTATTCGAGCAGGAAAATACTTATTGTCACGCACATGGGGTTCGGAAGGCTGCTAATCGGGAACCTGCTTGGCCTCGGGCCGAACGAAAAAATGAATGTTGAGTTCCCGAACGACTGCATTTACTTCATCAACTACCTTCCGCACAAGACAGAAGTCAAGTACTTCCTCGCGGAAAGCGGTAAGGCGGGAGAGGGGTGCTTGGGAAAATGAGCCGTGAATGGCCTCGCCAAACCTAGGCAAATGTGCACAGCACTTTTCCCTATGCAAATGACACATATAAAACTATGTTAGGGTTCAAACTAACCATTCAGAAACGATTATATTGTAAATACTCCCTCAAGAACTACAATGAGAATGGCCTTTACAGTTCTGTTAATTTCTTTAATAGTTTCTGGTTGCATAACCGAACAAAAACCACCAGTTATTCCTAACGAAGGAACTTCTGAATTTAAATTAGGACAACCTTTTGAAATTCAAGAAGATAGCAATTACTACAATTCAGAAAGAGAAATATCCCTTAGTGTAGAAAAAGCAGTGTATCAAGACAGAATCAAAGGATTGTTGTTTTTCGCTTCTGCCGGTTTACTTGGGAATAATGGCCAATCCTTCAATTTTAACTTATCAGATAACAATAAATTATCTGATGCAGTTTTTGGGATGGAACCAAACGCTTACAAAATCAAAGTAATTTCATTAGATTCAACAAACAAAAAAGCCACAGTTATAGTTGTGCCTTTTGAACATGCAAATCCCCAAATTCCAGGAAGCGTAGCTTTCAAACTGGGCGAGGAATTCACTTTAGATATGAAGCCAGCTGAAAATGGATTTACAAAAACCTATCAAGCAGATGAAGGAAAAAGAGTAGATATCCGCTATTGGAGCTCACGAGATACGGAAATAGGAAAATCATTTACATTCGATTTTACCGTTGATCAAACAAAAAGAATTGCACTTTCGGAAACAATGCCTACAGTAACATTTGAAAATTACAAAGTAACCCTTGTTTCAATTGACGAAGCGAATCAAAAGGCTGAACTCATAATTGAAAAAGAATAGTGGCTTTTTTAACAAACTGCCCAATTCAGAACTTTTTAAACAAGCCCTAGGCGAACCAAAACCGTTTTTAAGCAGTAAAACCACATACTTGCACCGGGTGGTGAAAATGGAAGCGACACAGGAAAAAAGCGAAGTCGTCTGTGAAGTGTGCAGGATACAGCTCGGAAAGATCGCCCAGGTAAAGCACCTAACAGACATGGAGCTCTTCATTCTAAACCAGCCAAAGCGCACCATAAACATCAACATCCCGCTCATAATGAACGACGGCACCGTGAGGGTCTTCCCCTCATACCGTGTGCAGTATAACGACGCGCGCGGGCCGACAAAGGGCGGAATAAGGTTCCATCCGAAAGTCAGCATGGAGGAAGTCAAGGAGCTCGCATTCCTCATGACACTCAAGTGCGCTGTCGCGAACATCCCTTTCGGCGGCGCGAAGGGTGGGATAAAGGTTGACCCCAAAGAGCTCACGGAAAGCGAGCTGCAAAGGCTTAGCAGGGCATACATACGTGAATATGCTGATTTCATCGGGCCGCACAAGGACATACCCGCGCCCGATGTCAACACCAACCCGAAAATAATGGGCTGGATGCTCGACGAATTCGAGAAAGTGAAGGGTGTGAAGGCGCCGGGAGTGATTACTGGAAAACCGCTCTCAATCGGCGGGAGCGAGGGGCGGAGCTATTCGACTTCCCTTGGCGGCGCGCTCACTTTGAGGGCATATCTTAAAAGCACCGGGAGAAAAGAGCCCGGCACAAGGGTCGCGATACAGGGATTCGGGAACGTAGGCTCGAACCTCGCAAGAATCCTCGATGAGTGGGGTTACAAGGTCGTCGCTGTCTCGGATTCGAAGGGCGGGGTGCATGATGAAAGTGGGCTTGACGTGAAATCGCTTTTAGCTGAATCTGAAAAGGGCATGAGGGTGCAGGACCACGAGCATGGGAAGAAGATTTCGAATGAGGAGATAGTCGAGCTCGCTGTCGATGTTGTTGTCCCCGCGGCTGTCGAGAACGTAATAAACGCGAAGAACGTGAAGAATGTCAAGGCGCGCATAATACTTGAAATGGCAAACGGCCCAGTGACTGCCGAAGCCGATGATTTTTTCGAAAAGAACAATTTTGTCGTGCTGCCAGACATTTTGGCAAATTCCGGGGGCGTTATTGTGAGCTATTTCGAGTGGGTGCAGAACCTCTCGAACCTTTATTGGAGCGAGCAGGAAGTCAACAAAAAGCTCGAAGAGTATATGTCTGCTGCTTTCACCGAAATAGAGAAGATACGTAAAGACGAGCACACATCCTACAGGAAGGCTGCCTATATACTCGCGGTGAAGAGGATTTTGCAGGCCGAAGAGGACCGCGGAAGGGTAAAGCGCAAAAACGCGAGGAAATGAGGCTTTTGAGGCTTTAAACGCCACCTTTGCCCCCGAAACCCCAAAATATACCTTTAAATATTCTGAGCACAGTAATATGTATTGATTACATGGCTAGAAGGGATTTACTTTGGAGTTCATTCAAATAAGCCGCCTAGCCATCTGAACACAAATTCTTTTTTTAATAAAAACTCATTAATTAAAGCACTTTCTTCAATTTTCATCCCCAGCACGGGCAAGGGAAAATTACAGGCTTGTGCACTTTCTTTCTGCACCCCATGCGAAGAGAAGCGCATACAAAGTGTGGGCTGCGAGGAGGCATCAGAACCGGGACTCTGAAAGGGGGCATAGCATAACCTGGTAGTGCGGCTGGCTCCAGCGGCTTTTTCTTGGAGAAACCTCGGGAAAAAAGGCCGGAGGCACCAGCTGATCAGGGTTCAAATCCCTGTGTCCCCACACCTTTTTCTTTCTCTTGCAAAGAGAAAGGAAAAAGCTGTACCAAAAAGAAAGAGAAGAAAAAAATGAATGAAAACGATGGCAACAAAACGACCAAAAAAAGAACTTCTCCATGAATGGAAAAGCAAAAAAATGAAAACGATGTGGAAAAATGAAGGGAATTGAACGCATTGACGGCGCAAAGGCCGGGAGCATTGTCACGCTCTATGAGGAGCTGCAGCTCGGCAAAGGGGTAGAGGCGCTCGGCTACTTCAGGAAAATATCCGATTATGGCAGGAAGGCAAACTGCATCCTGCTCGAGAGCGCAGACATTGTCACAAAATACGGCGAGAAGAGCATCGGCTCGGCAAATCCATGCCTCAAGGCAACTGGGAGGGGCAAGAAATTCGGGATAACCGCGCTCAATAGTTTAGGGAAAAAGTTCCTATCCAAGCTCGAAGGCGATCTGGCTTTCTGCACAAACCTCAAAGTCTCGCCTTCGAGCATTTCGGGGACGATTGAAAAGCCGCAGGGGTTTTTGAGCGAGAGCGAAAGGCTAAAGACAAAAACGCACGCCGACGTGCTGCGCGCGATAGCATTCAAGCTAAAACCCGCCTACAAGCCTTTCCCTGTCTATGGCGGGCTAATGGGCGCGATAGCTTACGACTTCATAGACAACTTCGAGCAGCTGCCGCAAAACAAGGCGGACCTGCTAAAGGAGCCGGATTATGAAATGAATTTCTACGACAGCCTTTTCATGCTCGACCACACCAGCGGAAAAATGGTTTTTGCCGCGAACGCGCTGCTCTTCTCCGAAGACGATAAGGAATCAGAGAAGAAGAGGTGTGCCGAAGTAATAGAGACGTACAAGTCCGCGCTCGGCTATGAAATACCATACAGGAAAACGCACAAGGTCGCGGTGCAGAAGTTTTCGACCGACACGCCGAAAAAGGATTTCGTGAAAATGGTCTCCGAACTGAAAAAAAACGTGCTCGCGGGGGACGTTTTCCAGGTTGTCGCTTCGCGCACGATTTCCGCGCCTTACACTGCAGAGCCGCTAGACATTTACGCGGCCCTTCGTGCAATCAACCCCAGCCCTTACATGTTCTACTTCAACACCTCGACAGGGATTCTTGCGGGAAGCAGCCCTGAAACATTCCTAAAAGTCGAGGGCGATGAGAGGAAAAAGGTCGAAATAAGGCCGATCGCAGGGACAAAGCCGAGGGGGATTGTGAAGGGAAAAATAGATGGCGATTTGGATTCTAGGTATGAGGCGGAGCTCAAGAACGACCGCAAGGAGCTCGCGGAGCACACAATGCTAATCGATCTCGCGCGCAACGATGTCGCAAGGGTTTCTGAACCCGGAACGCGGGTGTGCGATAAGCCTTACATGGTGGAGAAGTATTCGCACGTCCAGCACCTTGTGAGCAGCGTCACCGGGACATTGAAGCAGGAGTTCGATGCGCTGCACGCCTACCTCGCATGCATGAACATGGGAACACTTACCGGCGCGCCGAAAGTCGAGGCGATGAAGCTTATAAGGGAGCACGAGAAAACGAGGCGCGGGTTTTACGGAGGGAGCATCGGCTATCTCACGCCTTCGGGCGATTTCGATTCCGCGATAATAATACGCACACTAAAGCTCGCCGGTGGCAAGGCCTATGTGCGGGCCGGCGCCGGGATTGTGTACGACTCGAATCCTGAAGAGGAATTCAATGAGACCGAGCGCAAGGCTGGCGCGTGCATCAAGGCAATTGAAATGGCGGAGGGGAGAAAATGATTTTTTTGAATGCGAGCGGTGCGAGCATAGTCCAGTCGCAGACTGGACTTCCGCACCCAACAACGAATCGAACAGCAAGAAAAATCAGCAATATTTCATTTGCTCGATTCGTTGCAGCCGGAACTGTTGTGGCGGAGGCGGGAAAATGAGTTCAATTAAAAGAATCCTGTTCATAGACAACTTCGACTCCTTCACCTACAACCTTGTCGACGAGTTCGAGAAGAGGGGCTGCAAGGTCGAGGTTTACAGGAACAACGTGCCGCTCGAGCAGGTCAAAAAGGTGGTTGAAAAGTTCAACCCGCACCTAATAGTCATATCCCCTGGCCCCTCGAGCCCTAAAAAAGCGGGCAACATCATCAAAATTATAAGGGAATTCTCCGGGAAAGTGCCTATTTTCGGGGTCTGCCTAGGCGAGCAGGCAATTATAGAGGCTTTTGGCGGAGTTGTAGGAAAGGCGGTCGAAACGATACACGGCAAGCCCTCGCTTGTGAGCCATGACGGAAAAGGCATTTTCGAGGGGCTTGCGAACCCTTTCCAGGCAGGAAGGTACCACTCGCTTGCGGGGCAGAAAATCCCAGCACAACTGATCGTGAGCGCGAAAAGCGAATCCGGGATTGTTATGGGAATTCGGCACAAAAAGCACTTTGTCGAAGGCGTGCAGTTCCATCCTGAAAGCATACTTACCCCAGAAGGGGGGAAAATAATCGAGAACGTGCTTGCAATGGTGGAGGAAGGGCGATGATAAAGGAAGCGATTGCAAAAGTGGTCGAGGGGAAAAACCTTTCAAGGGATGAAACAAGGCAGGCATTTGATGAGATAATGAAGGGTGAAGCGAGCGAGGCGCAGATTGCATCACTCATAACAGCGCTGGCAATGAAAGGCGAGAGCGCGGGGGAAATCCAGGGCGCTGCAGAGTCGATGCGCGCGGTTTGCGCAAAAGTGAAATATTCCGGAAGCGGCGAAGTGCTAGATGTTGTAGGCACGGGCGGGGATTCGAAGAATTCTTTCAATGTCTCGACCTGCTCTGCAATAGTTGCCGCGGGCGCGGGGTGCGTTGTGGCAAAGCACGGGAACAGGAGCGTTTCGAGCAAGAGCGGCTCGGCTGATGCCCTCGAATCACTCGGGGTCAAAATAGAGCTCGGGCCAGAGAGGAATTCCGAAATCCTCTCAAAAATCGGCTTTGCATTCCTCTTCGCCCCCATGCACCACCCCGCGATGAAATTCGCGGCAAAGCCGCGCAAGGAAATAGGCATAAGGACGATTTTCAATATTCTCGGGCCAATAACAAACCCCGCGAATGCCTCGACTTATCTTCTCGGCGCTTACAGCGAAGGCCTTGCGGAAAAGCTTGCGCATGCGCTCGCAGGGCTGGGCGTGAAAAGGGCGCTCGTGGTGAGCGGCTCCGGCTACGATGAGGCGGCGCTTACAGGAAAGACCGTGCTCTTCGTGGTTTCTTTAGGAAAAGTCGAGAGGAGCGAATTCGTGCCTGAGGATTTCGGTTTTCGCAAGTGCAGCGAAAAGGGTCTAGTGGTTTCCGATGCAAAAGAGTCAGCGGAGGTTGTGAGGAAAATCCTTTCAGGGAAGGAAAAGGGGCCGAAGAGGGATTTGGTTATACTGAATGCCGGGCTTGCGATATTTGCAAACATGAAAGCCAAGACAATACAGGAAGGGCTTGAAGCCGCGCGGCAGAGCATTGACTCTGGCAGCGCGCTCGAAAAGCTTGAATCGCTTGTAAAGGAGTCGAACGCATGAGCTTTCTTGCACAGATGAAGGAAACCAAGGCACGCGAAATAAGCGAAAGGACGCAGCAGCTTCCGCTTTCGAAAATGAAGAAAAAAATAAAAAAAGCGAAGCACTCGTTTCTGAAGGCCCTGCAGCGTGGGGAAAAAATGCGCCTCATCGCCGAGTTCAAGAGGGCATCGCCATCGCTGGGGAAAATAAACGAGCATGCGAGCCTGAAAAACTTTGTCGGACTATATGAGAGGCACGCGGACGCAATCTCTATTCTCACCGAAGGCAATTATTTTCTCGGAAGCATGAAAGACATCGCGGAGGCCAAAAAACACACGAAAAAGCCGCTGCTGCGCAAGGACTTCATCCTCGACACCTACCAGATATACGAGGCGCGCTATTACGGCGCGGACGCGGTGCTCTTGATAGCAGGGTTCGTCGGCAAGGAAAAACTCATAGAATTGGTAAGGGCGGCTGATGAGCTCGGGATGGATGCGCTAGTGGAATGCGATTCCGAGCAAACCCTTGCAATGGCACTCGAATCGGGCTCGAAAATAATCGGGATCAACAACAGAGACCTCGACACAATGGAAGAGGACGCCTCGAAAACTGAAAGGCTCGCGGCCCACATACCGAGGGCAATAAGGAAAAAAATAATCCTCGTGGCGGAATCCTCAATCCATTCCCGCAAACAAATTGAAAGGCTCGAAGGGATAGCCGACGCGTGCCTTGTCGGGACTTCTGTAATGTCATCGCCAGCGCCGCAAACAAAGCTCAAGGAGCTTTCAGGCAAAACCCTTGTAAAAATATGCGGAGTTACGAGCACTAGGGACGCACTTGCCGCAGTGAGGCTCGGGGCGGATGCGATAGGGCTGAATTTTTACGAAAAAAGCCCGCGCTTTGTCACGGTGCAGAAAGCGCGTGAAATCGCGCAGGCAGTGCGTGGAAAGGTTTTGGTTGTGGGTGTATTCGTAAACGAAGCTAGCGAAAAAGTCAGCAGGATTGCAAATGAGGCGGGGCTTGGTGTTTTGCAGTTTTCCGGCAATGAAACACCCGCCTACGCGCGCTCTTTCGGGATGCCGGTGATAAAGGCTATGCATGTTAAGGATAGCGCAAGCATTGGGAAGGCGAGGAATTATGACACGGATATGATAATGCTCGACGCTTTCTCGGAAGGGATGTACGGCGGCACTGGAAAGCGGATTGGCAAGGGGCTTGTGGATGAGGCAGAGCTCGCTCGCAAAAAAATTGTTTTTTCAGGAGGGCTCAATGCCTCGAACGTGAAAAGTGTTATTAAGCAATTAAGGCCATTTATGGTGGATGTCTGTTCAGGCACGGAATCGGAGCCTGGCATAAAGAGCCTTGCGAAAATGAAGGCATTCATGAAAAGCGCGGGTGGATTGGAATGAAAGGCTTTTTTGGGGAATACGGTGGGCAGTTCGTCCCTGAAACCCTCATGCCAGCGGTGCAGGAACTTGAAAAGGCCTTCGGCAAGTACCGCAAGGACAAAAAATTCAACCGCGAGCTGAAGGGGTTGCTTACAAGTTTTGCCGGAAGGCCGACGCCACTCACTTTCGCGCCTCACTTGAGCAAAAAATATGGGTGTAAAATTTACCTCAAGCGCGAGGACCTCTGCCACACCGGCGCGCACAAAATCAACAATGCCCTCGGCCAAGCCCTGCTTGCAAAGTATATGGGAAAGAAGAGGGTGATTGCGGAAACCGGGGCGGGGCAGCACGGCGTAGCCACCGCGATTTCGTGCGCAATGCTCGGAATCGAGTGCTGCATTTACATGGGGACAGTGGACATGGAAAGGCAGAAGCCTAACGTACTGAGGATGAGGCTTGCGGGCGCGAAAGTGATCCCTGTAGAGAGCGGTTCTAAAACGCTCAAGGATGCGATAAACGAGGCCCTGCGCGACTGGACCGCGAATGTCTCCACAACGCACTACCTGCTCGGCTCGGTGCTCGGCCCGCACCCATACCCTTCAATGGTTGCGCACTTCCAGTCAGTGATAGGAAAGGAAGCGAAGGGACAGATACTGAAAAAGGAAGGGGGGCTTCCGAGGGCGATCATAGCGTGCGTTGGCGGAGGGAGCAATGCAATAGGCATTTTCAGCGCCTTTCTAAAAGACAAGAAGGTCGAACTCATAGGAGTCGAAGCTGGGGGAAAGGGGATTGCCGGGGGCAGGCATGCCGCAAGGTTTGCTGACCCGAAAATCGGCAGGAAAGGGATACTGCACGGCACTCTCACTTATGTTCTGCAGAGCTATGATGGGCAGATTTACAACACCCACTCGATTTCCGCAGGGCTCGACTACTCGGCAGTGGGCCCTGTGCATGCATTCCTGCGCGAGAAGGGAAGGACGAAGTACACTTATGCAACCGATAGCGAGGCGCTTGCCGCATTCAAGCTCCTCTCCGAAAAGGAAGGGATAATCCCTGCGCTCGAGAGCAGCCATGCAATCGCTTACGCGGTGAAATACGCGAAAAAGTGCGGGAAAAATGACGTGATCATAATCAATCTCTCCGGAAGGGGGGACAAGGACCTCGAGACCGCGGCCAAGGCGCTTGGTGAAAAAATATGAGCGAACACAAACAAAGCCGGAAAAAAAGCAGGTACTCGCAGAAGTTCGCAGAGCTTGCGAAAAAAAAAGAGGGCGCATTCATACCCTTCGTGGTGCTCGGCGACCCTGATTTCGCCACTTCGAAGAAAATAATATATTCTCTCGCGCAGAGCGCGGATTGCCTCGAACTCGGCTTCCCTTTCTCCGACCCAATCGCTGACGGGAAAAGGATACAGGCGGCAGATGAGCGGGCGCTTTCGAAGAAAATGAGCGTGCAGAAATGCTTTTCGCTTTTAAAGCACGCAAGAAAAGCGTGCGGAGAAAAACCGATAGGGCTTCTAGTGTACTACAATCTCGTGTACAGCAACGGGGCTGAAAAGTTTTTGCGCAAGGCAAAACAGGCAGGCGCTGACGGGATACTCATCGCCGACATGCCGATAGAGGAAGCTTCTGGGATAAACAAACTGTGCCGCAAAATAGGCCTCGAGCAGATTTTCATAATCTCCCCTGCCACAGGTGCACAAAGGATAGCCAAAATCGCCAGCAAAGCGAAAGGGTTCCTCTACGCAGTGAGCATTCTCGGAGTCACGGGCGAGAGGGGCAGCGTTGCGCAATCCACAATCAGCATGCTCCGGCTCATCAAGAGGCACTCGAAGCTGCCTGTGTGCGTAGGGTTTGGGATATCGAAGCCCGAGCACGTGAAAAAAGTCATCCGGGCTGGCGCTGACGGCGCAATTGTCGGCTCCGCAATCGAAGCCGTGATTGAAAACAACCTTGCAAGAAAATCAAGCATTCCGGGAAAAGTGAGCGGGTTTGCGCAAAAACTCAAGGCTGCGACTAGGGGCAAAAAGGCAAGATAGGCGAAGGCCACCAGAGGCCCGCCACAAAAAACGATTGAGGGGAAATGGGGATGAAGCAGATAATGCCAGCAGAAAAGCTCGACGCGCAATTCACCGCCCCGCCATCGAAGGCGCACACGCTGCGCGCACTCTTCATTGCCGGCCTTGCGGAAGGAAAGAGCATCTTGCGCAACGCGCTCAATGCAGAGGACCAGCAGGTTGCGGCAAGGGCGATTTCTCTTTTCGGCCCGAAAATAAGATTCGACGGAAAGGATTTCGTTGTGCAGGGGACCGGCGGAAAGCTCAAAGCCCCGAAGCAGAATGTTTTCACCGCCAACTCCGGGGTCACCACGAGATTCATTGTGCCGTTTGCAGGGCTTGCAGAAGGCGATAGCGTGATCGAAGGCGATGCGCGGATGGGCGAGAGGCCGATATCCGGGCTGGTTGATGCGCTCTCGCAAACAGGAATGGAGGCGAAGTGCGCGGAGAATGGCTGCCCTCCGGTGAAAGTCAAAGGCGGCACATTTCTGGGAGGAAAGGCAACAGTTAAGGGGCAGAACAGCTCGCAGTTCCTTAGCGCAATGCTCATATGCGCGCCCTGCACGGAAAAGGGCCTGCTAGTGAAAATGGATGGCGAGCTGAAGTCAAAGCCTTACATTGACATAACACTCGAGTGCATGAAGGCATTCGGCTGCCCTGTGGTGAACAGGAGCTATAAGGAATTCTTCGTGGCGGGGAAGGGGAAGTACAAGGCAAGGGAATTTGAAATTGAAGGGGATTACAGCTCCGCTTCATACTTTTTCGCGGCTGCCGCGATGACCGGGGGAAAAGTGCGCGTGAAAAACCTCAAAGAGGCATCCAGCCAGGGGGACAAGGTTTTTCTCGACTTCCTGCGCAGAATGGGGTGCGTTGTGAAATTCGGGGAGAACTTTGTTCAGGTGCAGGGGGCGGATTTGAAGGGGATTTCGGTTGACATGGCAAACTGCCCAGACATCGTCCCATCGCTTGCGGTGGTCGCCGCGTTCGCGCAAGGCAAAACCACGATAAAAAACATCGGGCACCTGGCTGTAAAGGAGAGCAACAGGCTCCAGAGCGTCGCTCAAAATCTCGAATCGTGCGGCGTGCGGGTGCGGGCAGGAGCGGATTTGCTCGAAATAACAGGCTCGAAGCCGCACGGAACCGAGATTGACACATTCAACGACCACAGGATTGCTATGGCATTCTCCGCAATGGGGCTCGCGGTGCCTGGAATAAAAATCCGCGATGAAAAGTCAGTGGCAAAAAGCTTCCCGAATTTTTTCGAAGAGTTGGAAAATGCGTACGGTGCTTGAGATGAACATCGCTCTTATAGGTTTTAGGGGGACAGGCAAAACAACGCTTGGGAAAAAACTCGCAAAGAGGCTCAACATGGGTTTTATTGACCTTGACATGGGAATATCGAAAAAGGAAGGGAAAACCATCACGCAGATTTTCGCCGAAATCGGCGAGAAGGGCTTTCGAGAGCTCGAAAAGAAGGCGGTTGCGCAGGCGGGCGGCATGGACAACATGTGCATAGCGTGCGGGGGAGGGGTAGTGCTCGATAGGGGCAATATTGATAGCCTTAAAAGGAATTCAACAATCATACTGCTCGAGGCAAGGGCTGAAAAGATTTATTTGAGGATTCGGCATGACAGGGGCAGGCCAAAGCTGACTGACAAGGAAGGGATTGAGGAAGTGAGGCATCTGCTCGCGGAGAGGAAAAAGTTTTATGACGAAGCGGCCTCCTTTAGCTTTGATACTTCAACGGATTCAATCGCGGAATCGGTGCAAAAAATAATAGACAAGCTGGATGCGGAAGGATTGATATGAAAGCAACTGTGAAAATGAGGCTTCAGAGGAAAATCGACGATTCGTACGAGATCGTGATAGGCGAAAGGCTCTTCCCAAAACTCGCAGCCTCAATAGTGCGCGACTGCCCTGGCGAGAAGTATTGCATAATTACGGACTCCAACCTCAAAAACACCCTCGCAGCAAAGCTCCTCAAACAGTTCAAGGCAATCGGGGCTGATGCGTGCATTGTTTCTTTTACCGCGGGGGAAAAAAACAAGAATATTTCGACAGTTGAAAAAGTGCTAGAGCAAATGCTCGCAAAAGGAGTAGGAAGGGGAAGCGCCGCGGTTGCGCTCGGTGGCGGGGTCGTGGGGGATATCGCGGGCTTTTGCGCATCCATTTACATGAGGGGGATAGATTTCGTGCAGGCGCCGACCACTCTGCTTGCAATGGTGGATTCTAGCATCGGCGGGAAAACCGGGGTAAACCTCTCCTCGGGCAAGAATTCGGCGGGCACGTTCTCGCAGCCAAAAAAAGTTTACGCCTGCCCCGAGCTGCTAAAGGGCCTCCCTAAAAGGGAAATACGCAACGGCCTTAGCGAAGTCATAAAGCACGCGGTGATTTTCGACAAGCGGTTCTTTTCATTCCTCGAGAGGAATTCGCGCAAAATACTCTCACTTGATCCGAAAACACTCTCATACATCATAAAGAGGAACTGCGAACTCAAGGCCAAAGTGGTTGAAAAGGACGAGATGGAAGGGAATTATAGGAGGGTGCTAAACTTCGGGCACACGATAGGGCATGCGATTGAAAGCGCGGGGCATTATGCAAAGCTCTCGCACGCAGAGGCGATAGCGATAGGCATGGTGTGCGAATCAGAAATTTCCAACGCCTATGGCCTCATGAAAAGAAAAGAGGTGGAGAGGCTGATTTCGCTTTTCCAGAAATTCGGCCTCCCTGTTTCCATGAAGGGATATGATTCGATGAAAATACTCCGCCTCACAAAAACCGACAAGAAAGCTTCAATGGGTTGCGTTAATTACTCCCTTCCTGCAGGCATCGGGAAAATGCATTCGCTAAAGGGGGACTTCGGCATCCCTGTAGATGACCTTACAGCGGCAACCGCAATGGAGCTGTGCAGATGATGATAGTGCCAATCGCTACAGAGGACATCAAGGACTGCCTCGAAATTATAAAGCAGGCAAACAAGCTGGCTGATGCTATAGAGCTGCGGCTCGATTATTTTGAGGAGCTCTCGGAGAAGGACTTGAGCAAACTGTTCAAGGCCTGCGCAAAGCCCGTGCTCTGCACCTGCAGGAGCAAGGGGGAGGGAGGGAAATTCGGCGGAAGCGAGGCTGAAATGTCCAAGGTGCTCTGCAAAGCTGTTTCCTTCGCCCCGGCCTTTGTGGACATCGAAGCCGGGGTGAAAAAAGGGTTCAGGAAAAAGGTTTCCGAGGCCGCGAAGAAAAAAGGCGCCAAGGTAATACTCTCAAAGCACTTCATTTCCGCAACCCCCTCGCTAGAAGAGCTCTCGAGAGTGATGCACAAGATGGCCGAGGAGAGACCTTTTGCTGTGAAAATTGTATGCCTTGCAAGGACCGAACAGGACAGCGCGAAAATAATAGCCCTCCACCACGAGGCAAAGGACAAAGGCATAAGGCTCATTGCATTCTGCATGGGCGAGAAGGGGCGCGAATCGAGGTTCCTCTCGCTCCTCGCCGGTGGCTTTGCGGCTTTCGCTTCGCTCGGAAAAGGCTTCGAGAGCGCGGAAGGCCAGATCCCGATAACCGAAATGCGCAAAATAATCGCGGGGGCCAGCGGAAAATGATTGATGCCGAAACAAAACTATTCTGCCTGCTAGGAAAACCCGCAAGGCACTCGCTCTCGCCGGCGATGTATAATGCAGCTTTCAGGGCTTTGGGATTGAATTGCGCGTATCTCGCATTCGAGCCGCAAAACCTAAAAAAAGCGGTGCAGGGGCTGCTCGAACTCGAAGTGAGGGGGTTCAACCTCACAATGCCATTCAAGCTAGAGGTAATAAAGCACCTTGACAAGGTTGATTTTTCCGCGCAAAAAATCGGCGCTGTGAACACAGTGGTCGTGAAGAATGGGAAACTTACTGGTTACAACACCGATGGCATCGGAGCTGTGAACGCGCTCAAAAAAAATACCCAAATAGCGGAAAGAAAGGCGCTCCTGCTAGGGTGCGGCGGCGCGGGAAACGCGATAGGGTTTTATTTGAAAAAGGAGAAAGCGGAAATCGTGGTTTCGGACAGGGATTTGCAGAAGGCCGCAAAGCTCGCGGAAAAAATCAAGTGCAAAAGCATCCGCATTGATGCGGTAAAAAACCTTGATGGCTTCGACATAATAATTAATGCTTCGCCCGCGGGAATGAACCCGAATCCGCAGCAAACCCCGATTCGGAGTTCGCTCTTGCGCCCGGGCCTTGTGGTATTCGATATTGTATATGACCCGCTGGAGACGAAGTTCCTAATGGACGCAAAATCTGCAGGGTGCAAAACTATAAATGGGCTTGAGATGCTGCTAGAGCAGGGCTTTGAGGCGTTCAGGCTTTTCACAGGGAAGGAAGCGCCAAAAGAAGCCATGAGAAAAGCCGTGATGGATGGGCTTTCGGCAAGGCAGGTTTAAATTAAAGCTCGGCATTAATGGATTGATATTTATGGGTTTCAACACTTTCGGCAAGGTTTTCACTTTCACAACATTCGGCGAGAGCCACGGCAAGGCTATAGGGGTTGTTGTGGACGGCTGCCCCGCGGGCTTTTCACTTTCCGAAAAGGACATACAAAAAGAGCTCGACCGCAGAAGGCCCGGGCAGTCGAGTGTTACCAGCGCGAGAAAAGAAGATGACAGGGCCGAGATAATTTCGGGGGTTTTCGAGGGCAAGACCACGGGCGCGCCCATTGGAATGCTGATATTCAACAAGGACATGCAGGCAAAGGATTATTCCGGCATAAAGGATGTGTTCAGGCCAGGCCATGCGGATTACACTTACGAAAAAAAGTTCGGCCACCGCGACTACAAGGGAGGTGGGAGGAGCTCTGCGCGCGAAACCGCGATGAGGGTTGCCGCCGGCGCGATTGCAAAAAAATTCCTTTCCGAAAAAGGGATTTCGATACACGGCTTTACGCGCGAGATTGCCGGCATACGCGCCGAAAAAACCGATTTTTCGGCAATTGAAAAAAATTCCGTGCGCGCCCCAGACATGGACGCCGCGAGGAAAATGGAAAGGGCGGTGCTTGATGCAAAAGAAGAGGGCGATAGCGTCGGCGGGATTGTAGAAGTGATTGCGAAAGGGGTTCCTGCGGGGCTCGGCGAACCCATTTATTACAAACTTGATTCTAAGCTCGCGGAGGCGCTGATGGGAATTAACGCCGTGAAAGGCGTTGAGATTGGTTCAGGTTTTGCCTCCACCAAAATGTTGGGCTCGGAGCACAATGACGAGCTTGGCATTTCCGGCGGAAAGGTGAAGTTCCGCAGCAACAACGCGGGCGGGATGACTGGCGGGATTAGCAACGGCGATGAGATTGTTTGCCGCATTGCGGTAAAGCCAGCATCCTCTATTGCAAAAAAGCAGAAAACCGTGAACAGGAAGGGCGGGGAGGCCATTATAGGCGTTGAGGGAAGGCATGACCCATGCCTCTGCCCGCGCGCGGTGCCGGTTGCGGAAGCCATGGTCGCGCTCGTGCTGATGGACCTTTATTTGATTGCACGGACTAGGAAAAAGTAGTTTAAGGCAAGTCATTTTGTACAGTCAAAGCCCGGTTTGCAAAGCCTCTAAAAAAACTCGAAAAGCCACAATAACCATTAAAAGCTAACGCACGCTTTTCTGTGGGTATTAAATGTCTACGAGGGTTTCCTTCCACGGCAAGCAGGTCGTAATAAGGACCACGAGCCTTGACTGGGGAAGCATTGACAAGGTGCTCGAAAGCAGGCTTTTCACCACAATGCTCTCGGGCTATCTGGATTCGCTTGAAAAGCACGAATCCGACCTTCTCAAGCTTTTCTCCGGGATCGGGAAGGAAAAAAGGGTTGAATCAGCCCTGCTCTTGCTAAAAAAACTCGCGCGCGAAGACAAGGCAAAGGTGGCGAAGGAAAACCCTTCCCTGAAAACTTTTTTTGCGGACACGAGGATGCTCGACGATTTTGTCGAGGGGTTTTACAATTACTGGAGGGGCTTCGAGCGCTACCTCATCTGCGAAGGCAGCGTGAAGGCGAAAATCAACGGCGACATAGACCTAAGGCCCTACCGCACGTTCAATGACACTGTCGAGCAGCTAAACCACACTGTAAGAAAGCTCTACCGCGACATCCGCGAAAACATTACGGGCGAGCACCCGAACATCTACAGGCAGGTCCCCGCTGGCTGCGAGGTCGGTGTGATTGCCGCGCAGAAAAAAACCACCCTCCCGCAAATCTATTCGCAGCTCGAACAAGTGCCGCTCATAAGGCAGGTGCTGATAGAGCCGCCGCTCATAATCGACCCGCCGACCAATACGAGGAAAGGCGAGTTCGCGCTTGTGCAATCAAACCCGCTTGTGGGCGTTACGTTCGATGAAGGGGAATGGCTCTGCTTTCCTGCAAAGGTGGGAGAGCTTGTAATCTACGTCTACTTCCACAATTTTTACACGGGGCTCGGGATAGCGGTTTCAAACCTTTTCGAGCTGTGCTCCGATGAGGACCTCAAGAAAAAGCCGGATGCTATTTACGCTTACGGGGTTCCTGCCGGGGCGCTTGCCAAATTTTCACCGGAGAAAACCGTTTTCTTCAACGACAAGGCAAACAGCCTCATGGTCGGGGCAATCCCGCTCGGCGAGGAATTCGGCTACTTTGGGTATGTAAAGAAAATGATGCTAACGCTCTACAATTCTATAATGATTTCGCGCGGAAGAATGCCAGTGCACGGGGCAATGACAAGAATTACCATGAAGGGCGGGGCTAAGGCTAACGTGATAATTTTCGGCGACACGGGAACCGGAAAAAGCGAATCACTCGAAGCTTTCAGGATGCTAAGCGAAGGGAACCTGAAGGACATGCGCATAGTTTTCGATGACATGGGCTCTCTCGAACTAGGCAAAAACGGGAAAATACTCGCCTACGGCACTGAAACCGGGGCATTCGTTCGGCTCGATGACCTGCAGGCAGGCTATGCCTTCGGGAACATTGACCGCTCTATAATAATGAGCCCGCAAAAAGTTAACGCGCGTGCGGTGCTTCCCATCACCACGCTCGAAGAGGTGCTGCATGGCTGGCCAGTGGATTTTTTCCTCTACGCGAACAATTACGAGCGGGTGCAGGACGGAAAATACCTCGAGAGGTTCTCATCTCCTGAGGATGCGATGAAAGTTTTTCGCGAGGGCAAGAGGATGGCTAAAGGCACCACGAACGAGAAGGGCCTTGTGACTTCATATTATGCCAACATTTTCGGGCCTTCGCAGTTCAGAAAAGAGCACGAACCAATCGCTGAGAGGTTTTTTGGGGAGATGTTCCGGCAGGGAATCTTCGTTGGGCAGCTGCGCACGCAGCTCGGCATAAAGGGAATGGAAACAGAAGGGCCGCA